>JAGUXU010000092.1 GCA_020061685.1 Candidatus Omnitrophota bacterium | reverse complement strand
TCTTGAATGACCTGAGAAGCCGCGTACGCCTGCAGACCGACGGGCAGATGAGGACCGGCCGCGATGTGGTTATCGCCGCGATACTTGGCGCCGAGGAATACGGCTTCGCGACGGCGGCGTTGATCATGCTCGGATGTGTGATGCTCAGGCATTGCCATTTGAACAACTGTTCGGTGGGCGTGGCCACACAGGACGATATATTGAGGAAGAGATTTGCCGGAAAGCCCGAATATCTTCAGACCTACTTTACTTTTATCGCGGAAGAAGCGCGCCGCATAATGGCGCAGCTCGGGGTCCGTAAGATAGACGAGCTTATCGGCCGGACAGAATTGCTCGAGGCTAATAAAGAGATACTCCACTGGAAGGCCAAGGGCGTGGATTTTTCAAGGATATTATATAAGCCTCAAGTGCCGGATAGCGTGGGCACGCGTTGCACTATGAAGCAAGACCACGGCATAGATAAAGTCCTCGACGTAAGGCTGATCGAGCTTGCCGGACCGGCTCTTGAAAAGAAGCAGAAAGTCTCCGAGGAGCTGCCGATAAGGAACATCGACAGGACGACGGGCGCTATGTTAAGCGGGGAGATCTCCCGCCGTTACGGCGAAGACGGGCTTGCGCACGATACGATACATTTCAAGTTCGACGGCACGGCAGGACAGAGTTTCGGCGCGTTCCTTGCCAAAGGCATAACCCTGGAGATCGAAGGCGATGCGAACGACTATATCGGCAAGGGGCTCTCCGGCGGCAAGATCATCGTCTATCCCTCGAAGGTCGTGACGTTCAGGCCTTCGGATAACATCATAATCGGGAACACCTCATTCTACGGCGCCACCTCGGGCGAGGCCTATATACGCGGGGTGGCGGGCGAGAGGTTCTGTATCCGTAACTCCGGTGCCTACGCTGTCGTCGAGGGTGTCGGGGACCACGGTTGCGAATACATGACCGGCGGACGGGTCGTTATCCTGGGAAAGACCGGGCGCAATTTCGCGGCCGGTATGTCAGGCGGCATAGCGTATATATACGACGAGGACAAGAAGTTCAGATCCCGGTGCAATAAGGGGATGGTGGAATTCGAAAAGTTGGACGGGGACGATAAATTCACGATACATTCCATGCTGCTGAATCATCTTAAATATACGGGCAGCGGGAGGGCGAAGAAGATCCTCGGGAATATCGAGCGCGAGCTTAAGAGTTTTGTTAAGGTGATGCCGACGGAATACAAGCGCGTCCTCGAGGGCGGGATCGTCGCCAGGAAGAGGCCGGAACTGGCAGAGGTAAGCGATGGGTGATCTCAAAGGTTTCCTGAAGGTAAAGCGGCAGCCGGCGCGATACCGTCCGGCGTGCGAACGCGTAAAGGACTACAGGGAAGTTTCTGTGTTACGGCCGGACGCCGGATCGCGGGAACAGGGTTCCCGCTGCATGGATTGCGGCGTGCCGTTCTGCCACTGGGGTTGTCCCGTAGGAAATTATATCCCAGAGTGGAATGACCTCATGTTCCGCGGCAGGTGGAAGAAGGCCATCGAGGCCCTCCATGCCACTAACAACTTCCCCGAGATAACGGGGCGCCTGTGTCCGGCGACCTGCGAATACGCGTGCGTCCTCGGGATTAATGATGACCCCGTGACTATCCGCGAGAACGAACTCGCGATAATCGAATACGCCTTTAAGCATGGCTGGATAAGGCCAGCTCCGCCTTCGGTACGCACCGGTAAGAAGGTAGCGGTCATAGGTTCGGGCCCGGCAGGCCTCGCATGCGCCGACCAGCTCAATAAAGCCGGACATAAAGTGACCGTCTTTGAGAGAGATGACAAAGTAGGGGGCATCTTGCGATACGGCATACCGGATTTCAAACTCGAAAAGTCGATAATCGACAGGCGCGTAAAAATATTGAGGAAAGAAGGCATTGAATTCAGGACATCGGTAGATGTCGGCGCCGATCTTAAGACCCCGGGATTAAAGAAAGGCTTTAACGCGATAGTCCTGGCCTGCGGAAGCCGCGTACCGAGAGACCTGGACATCCCGGGACGCGGCCTCAAGGGCATTTATTTCGCGATGGATTACCTTATCCAGTCTAATAAGAGGGTAGCCGGCGTTAAATTTCCGGCCGGCAAGCTCATCGACGCGAAAGGCAAGAAGGTCGTCGTGATCGGGGGCGGCGATACGGGCGCTGATTGCGTCGGGACGGCACACAGACAGGGCGCCTCATGCGTCATCCAGATAGAATTATTGCCTCAACCATCGGAATGCAGGACGCCGGATATGCCCTGGCCGAGATACCCGATGCTCCTGAAGACATCCTCCAGTCATGCCGAGGGCGGCGAACGCAAATGGGCGGTCTTGACCAAACAATTTACGGGCGAAGAAGGCCGTCTCAAGAGACTTTCCTGCGTAAAGGTCAAGGTGGGAAGGGATGATAAAGGCTGCATGCTTATAAAGGATATCCCGGGGACGGAATTTGAGATAGATGCGGACCTCGTTATCCTTGCGCTCGGATTCGTCTATCCCGAAAAAGGGCTCATCTCCCGACTCGGCCTCAAGCTCGATCCGCGCGGCAACGTAGAGACGGACGAGCGTTATCGCACCTCCGTTAAAGGCGTATTCGCCGCGGGCGATATGAGACGGGGACAGTCCTTGATAGTATGGGCTATCTCCGAAGGCCGCCGCGCCGCGTATTCTGTAGACAGGTATCTCATGGGCCAGAGCTTTTTACCGGATAAGTGAAAGTCTTAAAGCAGGTTACCAAAAGGAGCATTTTTTTACTTTAAATATATAGTATTATAAGCACAAGGTCAGTGCTTTAGAAGATCGGAACGAAGGCGTTCTTGGGCCTCGCTATCGGGAGGCAAAAGAACGCTTTTTTATTTTTTTGGTTTTGGTTGCCTAAAAATTAAGCAAAAGGTCCGATTTTATGGAAAAGATGAGTTATGAAGAGCAGATCAAGGCCTTATCCAAGATAAGCAAGGCTATCGCCTCGGACTTATATCTTGGGGATATCCTGCGCCTTATAGTGACGGCGACCGCTCAGGTAATGGGTTCAAATATCTGCTCGTTGATGCTAATAGACGAAGAGAAGAAGGAGCTTGTGATCAGGGCTACCCAGAGCATCAGCGACGAATACAATAAAAAACCCCCCCTGAAGATAGGCGAGGGTATAGCGGGCAAGGCAGCGAAAGAGAACAGGCCGATAGCCATCAAAGACGTCACCAAAGAGAAAGAGTATAAATACGGGGATATAGCCAAGAAGGAGGGCCTCTGTTCCCTTCTGTGCGTTCCGCTTGTGGTAAAGGGGAAGGTCATCGGCGTGATCAATTGTTATACGGCCGTGCCTCATGATTTTAGCGAGACGGAGACAGACATATTGACCTCTATAGCGAATCAGGCGGCCGTGGCCATAGAGAATACAGAGTTGATGGTAAAGACTAATGTCATTCAAGAAGAACTGGAATCCCGCAAAAGGATCGAGCGGGCGAAGGGCATCTTGATGAAGGAAGGAGGGATAACCGAAGAAGAGGCGTATCTTAGGATCCAGCGTTACAGCATGAACTATCGTAAGTCCATGCGTGAGATCGCCGAGGCCATTATTCTGGCGGCGAGCATGAAAGACACAAAGGGCAAAGAAGCCTGGTTAGATAACAAAAAGGAGACAAAGACATGAATTTGCAGAGACCCAACGGGAACGACGCGACGAGGACAGTCAATCGTTCCAGGAACGTTGTGCCGGGTTCCGGAATTTGTTCGCGATGTATAGACGGCTGCAGGGGCAATTGCGAGGTCTTCAAGGCCTCGTTCAGGGGACGCGAAGTCATTTATCCCGGGCCGTTCGGCGAGATGACCGCAGGAGGCGACAAAGATTATCCGGTAGATTATTCGCATCTGAACATCCAGGGTTATGCCCTGGGCGCGAAAGGGCTTCCTAAGGGCACCGAAGCGGGCCCTGACACGACGAAATTCCCCGATGTGGATACGGAAACGGAGTACGGATGGGATAAGAAGGTAAAGATGAGAGTTCCCATCTTTACGGGAGCCCTCGGCTCGACCGAGATCGCGAGGAAGAATTGGGAACATTTCGCCGTAGGCGCGGCTATCTCGGGTGTCACGCTCGTCTGCGGGGAGAACGTCTGCGGCATCGACCCGGAGCTTAAACTGGATAGCGACGGCAAGATCAAGAGTTCGCCGGAGATGGACCGCCGCATAGAGATTTATAAAAGATTTCATGAAGGTTACGGCGAGATACTGGTCCAGATGAACGTAGAGGATACGCGTTTGGGCGTCGCCGAATACGTAAGGAAAAAACATAATCTTGAGACGATAGAATTGAAATGGGGGCAGGGCGCTAAATGCATCGGGGGCGAGATAAAGGTAAAGACCCTCGAAAGGGCGCTTGAATTGCAGAAGCGCGGCTACATCGTCACGCCTGACCCGTCAGTGCCGGCCAATCAAAAGGCTTTCAAGGACGGCGCCATCAAAGAATTCGAGAGGCATTCCCGTTTAGGTTTTGTCTCGGAGGAGGCCTTCTTAGCCGAGATCAAGCGCCTAAGGGATCTCGGTTTTAAGCGCATCACCCTTAAGACCGGAGCTTACTCAATGAGAGAGCTGGCAATGGCTCTTAGGTATTCTTCTCAGGCGCATATAGACCTCTTGACCATCGACGGAGCTCCGGGCGGCACCGGAATGAGTCCGTGGAGGATGATGGAGGAGTGGGGTATCCCGACTTTCTATCTGCAGGCATTGACGTATGAATTCTGCGAAAAGCTGACGAAACAGGGCATGCGCATCCCCGATATCGCCATCGCCGGCGGGTTCTCGACCGAAGACCATGTATTTAAGGTCATGGCGATGGGCGCGCCCTATGTCAAAGCCGTGTGCATGGGCAGGGCCCTGATGATACCCGGGATGGTCGGTAAGAACATAGGCATCTGGATGAAGGAGAAAGATCTGCCGAAGACCGTATCCGAGTTCGGAAGCACGGAAAAGGAGATCTTTGTCTACTACGAAGAGCTGGCGGATAAATACGGAAAAGGGATGAAAGATATCCCCCTCGGAGCGGTCGGTGTCTATACGTTCGCGCAGAAGATAAGGGTCGGCCTGCAGCAGTTGATGGCCGGAAGCCGTAACTTCAGGCTGAACACCATCTCAAGGAGAGATATCATGGCCTTGACAGAGGAAGCCGCGAAAGTCTCGGGCATCCCGTACGTTATGGACGCATATCGAAAGGAAGCCGAGGAGATCCTCAAGGGAAAGAACGGGACCGGCTCCCGTAAGCCCGATTTCAGCATGGCAAAGTAAGAAGGAGGCGATAGAGATGGGTAAGAAAGGCTTATGCGACACCTGCATGAATGACAAAGATTGTACTTTCCCCCGGAGGCTTCCGGTGATATACTGTGAAGAATTTGGCAATGGGGGGCAGACGTCCAGACATTCAAAAAAGTCAAAGGCTAAAAAATGAAATTTGATGCATACCAGACGCTTTGAGAAGATACGGAACAAAGCCAAGATCGCCCTTGAAGACGGCAGGGTCTTTGAGGGCGTTTCTTTTGGCGCGGCCGGCGAGAGGTACGGCGAGGTAGTCTTTAATACCAGCATGGCCGGTTATCAGGAGATCCTTACCGACCCGTCCTACAGGGGCCAGATAGTTACGATGACCTACCCGCTTATCGGCAATTACGGCGTAAATAAAGAAGATGTCGAATCGTATAGGCCGTTCGCTGAGGGCTTCGTAGTCAAGGAATCCAGCCGCCTTGCCAGTAATTGGCGCTCAGAGGAGGGATTGGGCGCTTATCTTAAGCAAAACGGGATAGTGGGTATAGAGGGCGTGGATACCCGCGCCCTGACCAGGCACATAAGGTTGCGGGGCGCGATGAAAGCTGTCATCTCGACCGAGGACTTGAACGACAGGAGCCTTGTTGAGAAGGCGCGGTCTTCACCGGGCCTGATCGGAAGGGACCTGGTCAGGGATATCACGACGCAAGGCGTCAAGTATTGGCAGAAGAAAGGCAAATATAAGGTCGTAGTCATTGACTTAGGCGTTAAATTTAATATCTTACGGCAGTTGGCGGCCAACGGCTGTTCGGTAGTTCTCGTGCCGGCGGACATGGCGGCGGAAGATATATGCCGGCTTAAGCCCGACGGCGTACTGATATCCAACGGCCCGGGAGACCCGGAGGGCATCCCATACGTCGCCGAGACGGCAAAGAAATTAATCGGCAAATTCCCCATATTCGGGATATGTTTCGGGCAGCAGATATTGGGCTTGGCCTTCGGGGGGAAGACGTATAAGCTTAAATTCGGGCATCACGGCGGCAACCAACCCGTAAAGGACCTCGATACCGGCAGGGTCCATATCACTGTCCAGAATCACGGCTTCTGCGTAGATATAAAATCCCTTGATAAGAGAGAGATAGAGATTACGCATATCAACCTTAACGATGGCACTCTTGAAGGGATACGGCATAAAAAGCTGCCCATATTTTCGGTGCAATTCCATCCTGAAGCCGGCCCCGGACCCCATGATGCGGAATATTTGTTCGGAAAATTCGTGAAGATGATGGAGCGTAAACGTGCCTAAAAGGACGGATATACACAAGATCCTGATAATCGGTTCGGGCCCTATCGTGATAAGCCAAGCCTGCGAGTTTGACTATTCCGGGACGCAAGCCTGCAAGGCGCTTAAAGAAGAGGGGTTTAAGGTCGTCCTACTTAACTCTAATCCCGCCACGATAATGACCGATCCAGAGATGGCAGACGCCACTTATATCGAACCCGTAACGCCTGAGGTCCTTGAGAAGGTCATTGAAAAAGAAAGGCCGGATGCCCTGCTTCCGACATTGGGGGGGCAGACAGGCCTTAATATCGCGATGAAGGTCGCGGAGAACGGCGTCTTGGATAAATATAAAGTCAGGATGATAGGCGCCGATTACGAGGTCATAAAAAAGGCCGAGGACAGGAAGTATTTTAAGAAAGCGATACAAAAGATAGGGCTGGATGTGCCGAAGAGTGTCCTGGCATATAACATGAAAGAGGCAAGGATGGCCCTTAAGAAGATAGGGCTTCCTGTCATCGTAAGGCCCAGTTTTACGCTCGGAGGCACGGGCGGCGGTATCGCGAATACAAAGGAAGAGTTCGAGCGGATAGCGGAACTCGGTATAAAGAGCAGCATGATCAATGAGGTCCTCATCGAGGAATCGATCGTCGGGTGGAAGGAATACGAACTCGAGGTCATGAGAGACCTGAAGGATAATGTCGTCATCGTCTGTTCCATAGAGAATTTCGATCCTATGGGAGTCCACACCGGCGATTCTATAACCGTGGCGCCCGCCCAGACATTGACCGACCGGGAATATCAGAAGATGAGGAACGCCGCTATCGCTATCATCAGGGAGATAGGGGTAGAGACAGGGGGCTCCAATATACAGTTTGCGGTCGATCCCAAGAACGGCAGAATGGTCGTGATAGAGATGAACCCGAGGGTCTCGAGGAGCTCCGCCCTGGCAAGCAAGGCGACGGGTTTTCCCATAGCGAAGTTCGCCGCGAAACTCGCGGTCGGATATACGCTTGACGAGATAAGAAATGATATAACGAAAGAAACGCCGGCCTCGTTTGAGCCCGCGATAGACTATTGCGTGGTCAAGATCCCGAGGTTCACGTTTGAGAAATTTCCCGAGGCAAAGGATGTTCTGGGGATATCGATGAAATCGGTCGGAGAGACGATGGCGATAGGCAGGACATTTAAGGAGGCGCTCCAAAAAGGGTTACGCGGATTAGAGATAGGCCATTCCGGACTGGACAGCAAACAGAATTACAAGAAGATAGAGCCCCGCAAACTTCTAGCCAGATTAAAGGAGCCGAACGCCTCAAGGATATTCTACATCAAATACGCCTTACAGAAAGGCATGAGCGTTGCGGAGATATCGCGGTTGACCGGTATCGATCCCTGGTTTATCGGCAATATGGAAGATATCGTAAGATTAGAGGAAGAGATAAAGCGCGCGTCTTCAGGCGGCCGTATCGGCAAAGAGTTATTAAGACGGGCCAAGGAGTACGGGTTCAGCGATAAACAGATAGCCGAACTGACCGGCTCCGATGAGTTATCTGCCAGACGGTTACGCAAGAAGGAAGGGATAGAGGCCACCTTTAAACTTGTCGATACCTGCGCGGCGGAATTTGAGGCCTACACCCCATATTATTATTCTACTTATGAGACTGAGGATGAGACGCGGAAATCCGGTAAGAAAAAGATAATCATATTGGGAGGTGGGCCCAACAGGATAGGGCAAGGGATAGAGTTCGATTATTGCTGCTGTCATGCCTCGTTCGCGCTCAAGGAATTAGGTTATGAGACCATTATGGTCAACTCCAATCCCGAGACCGTCTCGACCGATTATGATACTTCTGACAAGCTCTATTTTGAGCCGCTGACATTCGAGGACGTGATGAATATAGTGGAAAAGGAAAAGCCGGATGGGGTCATAGTCCAATTCGGCGGCCAGACGCCGCTTAACCTCGCCAAGCGGCTTGAGGATGCCGGCGTCCCGATAATCGGCACAAGCGTCGCCTCGATAGATATGGCCGAAGACAGGGACAAGTTCTCGAAGCTGATAAAGAGGCTCGGGATCAGCCAGCCCGCTAACGGCTCTACCGTCTCTAAGGCGGAAGCGAAGAAGATAGCCGGAAGGATCGGATATCCCGTGCTGGTAAGGCCCTCATATGTATTGGGCGGCAGGGCAATGAGGATAGTCTATGACGATGCCGCTCTTGATGAATTTATGAAAGAGGCCAAAGAGATATCGGAAGACCACCCTATCCTGATAGATAAATTTTTGGAAGGAGCCGTCGAGGTAGATGTCGACGCGGTCTCGGATTCCGAGATAACCGTGATAGGCGGTATCATGGAGCACATAGAAGAGGCCGGCATCCATTCCGGCGATTCGGCATGCGTGCTTCCTCCGCATACGCTCAGCGAGGGAATACTAGATACCATACGGAAATATACATCGGAAATTTCCAAGGAATTGAACGTGATAGG
>JAGUXU010000067.1 GCA_020061685.1 Candidatus Omnitrophota bacterium | reverse complement strand
CGCCCCGTCCACGTCCGGACCGGCCATTATGCCTTTTATGTTATCGGGTTTTACGCTCCCCCCGTATTGTATCCTTACCTTTGAAGAGACATCTTCGCCATAGTTCTTCCTAAGAAGCTCACGTATGAACTTATGGACTTCCTGCGCCTGTTCGGGTGTGGCGTTCCTCCCTGTCCCTATCGCCCATACCGGCTCATAGGCGACGACTATCTTGAGGACGTCTTCCTTGGAAAGGCCTGCCAGCCCCCCTTCGAGATGATCCTTTACCACATCGAACGTCTTGCCCGAATCGCGTTCTTCAAGCCGTTCTCCCACGCACATTATCGGCGTGATACCGTGCTTCAAGAGGGCTTTTACTTTATTATTTACCGTCAAATTCGTCTCGTTGAAATATGTCCTGCGTTCGGAGTGGCCTACGATACAGAAACCGCATCCCAGATCGGTCAACATCTTAGGCGCCACCTCGCCGGTAAAAGCGCCTTCTTCCTGCCAGTATACATCCTGCGCGCCCCATGCGATATTAGAACCCTTGGCGGCTTCTGCCATTTTGGAGAGCGCCGTGAAAGGCGGACAGACGACGATATCCACCGCTGTCTCCCCTTTAAGTTCCTGCCTTAATCCGTTGACGAGGTCTAACGCCTCGGAAACGGTCTTGTACATCTTCCAGTTGCCTGCGATAATAGGTCTTCTCATTTTTTGTCGGTCAATGCCTTTATGCCTGGCAGCACTTTGCCTTCCAGATACTCAAGCGATGCGCCGCCTCCTGTAGATATATGCGTCATCTTGTCTTCCACTTTGAACTTCGATACCGCGGCCGCGGTATCTCCGCCGCCGATAATCGAAATGACCGCTGCCGCGCTGCAGCAACACGGTTTAGTCGATAACAACGCTATATACTTCGCGATTTCCTCCGTGCCTTTGGCGAATTTGTCCATCTCAAAGACGCCGAGAGGCCCGTTCCATACGATCGTCTTGGCGCTCTTCAGGACATCCTTGAAGGCCTCCACGGTCTTCGGGCCGACATCTAACGCCATCCACCCGTCCGGTATCTGGTCTCCGACGGTCTTTGAATCGGCGTTAGCGTCAAACTTATCGGCTATAACGTTATCTACGGGAAGGACTATATTCACTTTCTTCTGTTTCGCTTTTTCGAGGAGCGACTTGGCTATCTCTATCTTGTCTTTCTCCACCTTTGACCCGCCGATCGGTTTTCCTTGAGCGGCATAAAAAGTATAGGCCATCCCTCCGCCGATCAATATCGCGTCGGCTTTATTCAGGATATTCTCGATGACGCCTATCTTATCAGACACCTTAGCGCCGCCTAATATGGTCACGAACGGACGTGTGGGATTAGATACTTTTCCTTCGAGGTATTCTATCTCTTTTTCCAGCAGGAATCCCGCCGCGGAAGTCAGATATTTCGTGACCCCTTCGGTAGAAGCATGCGCGCGATGCGCGGTCCCGAACGCGTCATTCACATAGACATCGCCGAGACTCGCTAACTCTTTCGCGAAATTGGCGTCGTTGGCCTCCTCTTCCGCGTGGAAACGAAGGTTTTCGAGCAGTAAGCATTCACCGGGCTTCAATTGGCCGGCTATCGCCTTTACTTCAGAGCCGACGCAATCCCCGGCCATCTTGACCGGTTTTCCGAGCAATTCGCCGAGCCGTTTAGCGCATGGCGTCAGGCTATACTTCGCAGCCGCTTTGCCGTCCGGCCTTCCCAGGTGGCTCATCAGGATCAGCTTCGCGCCTTTCTCCAGGGCGTATTTTATCGTCGGCAATGTCGCCCTTATACGCGTATCATCGGTGATGTTCAATTTATCGTCAAGCGGAACGTTGAAATCCACGCGCATAAGCACGCGTTTTCCCTTTAGATCTATATCTTTTATCGTGAGTTTATTCATCTTTCGCGGACTCCTTACAGGCCTTTTTTGATTATATATTCGCAAAGGTCGACGACCCTGCTTGAATATCCCCATTCGTTGTCATACCAGGAAAGAACTTTTACGAAATCGTCGCCGATGACCTTGGTGCTCTTGCCGTCGACGATCGAGCTTAAGGCGCAATGGTTGAAATCTACCGAGACAACCGGATCTTCGGTATAACCGAGGATTCCTTTTAGTCCGCCTTCGGCAGCTTCTTTAAGCGCAGCGTTTATCTCTTCGGCTGTGGCTTTCTTGGAGAGCGCCGCGGTAAGATCGACAACCGAGACGTTGGCAACCGGAACTCTCATCGAGAATCCGTCAAGCTTGCCTTTGAGTTCGGGTATGACAAGCGAAATAGCCTTCGCTGCACCGGTCGTTGTCGGTATCATCGATAATGCCGCTGCGCGGGAACGGCGCAAATCGGAATGCGCCTGGTCCTGGACCCTCTGGTCGTTCGTATACGCGTGGATCGTAGTCATAAGGCCTTTTACGATGCCGTATTTGTCGTTTAATACCTTCGCCACGGGAGCGAGGCAGTTTGTCGTGCAGGACGCATTGGAGATGACATTATGCACCTTCGGATCATATTTATCCTCGTTCACGCCCATCACTATCGTTATATCTTCATCTTGAGCCGGAGCGGAGATGATGACCTTCTTCGCGCCTCCTTTAGTGATGTGGTTTTCGGCGCCTTTTACTTCCTTGCCCTTCTTGTTTACGCCGTCTTTCTTTATCGTGAACAGGCCGGTGGATTCTACGACGATCTGGACGCCCAGGTCCTTCCACGGAAGTTCCGTGGGATCTCTCTTGGCAAGGACTTTGAGCGTCTTGCCGTCGACGGAGATAGTGTCGTCCGATACCACTTTTACTTCGCCGGGAAACCTTCCATGGACAGAATCATATTTCAAGAGATATGCGTTTGTCTTAGCGTCGGTGATATCGTTTACCGCCACCAATTCAAGGTCCTTGCTCTTCCTCTCGAGGATCGCCCTCGCCACAAGGCGCCCGATCCTTCCAAAACCGTTGATACCGATCTTTACCGCCATTTCTGCTTCCTCCTGAATTTTTGCGAAGCAAAATTCATCCCGAGCAACCTATGTGGTTGCGAGGGACTTGCTCCCTGGGTTATACACTCACTTCCCTTAACGCCCATGCCGCAAGTTCAGGCGGTGTCTGGTTCAGATAAAAACCGGTCCCCCACTCAAAACCCGCAGTCCTTCCCATTCTGGGCATGATCTCTATATGCCAGTGATAATCGGCCCGTTCCTTCCCGTCTATGGGCGCGGTGTGGATGATGAAATTATATGACGGGTCTCTTAAAGCCGCTTTTATCCGCAGCAACGTCTCCCTTAATATCCTCGCAAGGTCGACGATCTCCTCTTTCTGGATATAACTGAAATCCGAGCTGTGCAACTTCGGGAATATCGAGATCTCAAAGGGGAATCTGGAGACGAAGGGCGCGAAAGCGATAAAGTTCTTGTTCTCGATGATGACCCTTTCCCTGTCGTCTATCTCCTGATGCAGCATATCGCAAAATACGCACCTTTCGCGATATTCATAATATCTCTCGGAAAAACCCAATTCCTCTCCGACGCGCTTCGGGATGATCGGAAGCGCTATCAACTGGGAATGGGGATGTTCCAGGGACGCCCCTGCCGATACGCCGTAATTCCTGAAGATAAGTATATACTTGAACCTCTTGTCGCCCCTTAAATCCAAAGAGCGGTTCCGGTACGCCCATATGACCTTCTCCACTTCGTGGTCCGTCAGGTCGCCTAACTCTTTGGCGTGGTCCGGGGTCTCAATTATCACCTCATGGGCGCCTATGCCGTTCATCATATCATACATACCGATGCCGATCCTGTCCAAATTTCCTTCTACTCTCAAGGCGGGAAATTTATTCGGTATCACTCGGGTCTGCCAGTTCGGGGCGTTGGGCTTGTTATCCCCTTCGCGGTCGGCGTATATCTCAGGAGGCGTCATATGCTCATTTCCCGGGCAAAACGGGCATACGCCCCTCTTCTTTACGTGTTCTTCGACCTCATAGTCGCCGGGGCCTTTTGCCTTGTCTATCTCGATTATGACCCATCTTCCCGTTATCGGGTCCTTACGAAGCTCCGCCATCTCTTACTCCATCTCGCTAAGGTATTTCGCCGCGTCTTCGGGCGGTGTGGGATTGATATAGAACCCGCTTCCCCACTCAAAACCCGCCACCCTTGTCAGCATCGGCATTATCTCAATATGCCAGTGGAAATCGTCATCTATCGTCTTCCAGTATCCGGCCTTGGGAATCCTGAAAGGCGCCGTATTCAAAACAATGTTGTAGGGAGGGTCCACAAGCGCCCTCTTTAATTTCTGGAGCACTGTCTTGAGCATCCGCGCCAGGTCCGCCCTTTTATCCTTGGGCATAGTGGCGAAATCCGCGCTATGCTTTTTGGGAAGGATCCACGTCTCAAACGGGAACCTGGAAGCGAAAGGGGTAAACGCCACAAAACCGTCTATATCGGCGACGATGCGTTTTCCCGTATCCAATTCCTGCTTTATGATATCGCAGAATATGCAGCGTTCCTTGTATTCGAAATACTGGCGCGCGCCGACCAGCTCATCCTTCAGCCTGATCGGGGTGACCGGCATCGCTATCAATTGGGAATGAGCGTGCCTTACCCTGCCGGAACCGGCCGCTAATCCGTAATTCTTGAAGAGGAGCGCGTATTTAAAACGCGGGTCCCTGCCGAGGTCCGTCATGCGCTCGATATAAACATTGATGGCGCTGGTTATCTGCTCTTCCGGCAGGTCCGCTATATTATAAATATGCTGCGGGGTCTCGACGATTATCTCGTGGGCCCCTATGCCGTTTATCACATCGTACATGCCTTTGCCGCGCCTCTCGACCTTTCCTTCTACCTTCAGGACAGGCGAGATCGAAGGGACCACTCTTATATGCCATCCCGGCGTATTCGGTTTTGTCCCCGGGTCGCGCACCGCGAATATCTCCGGAGGCGGCGTCTGGTCCTCCCTGCCGGCGCAGAAGGGGCACGGCGGCTCCGCCATCTTCTCTTCAGAGACGGAATGCGGCACGAAGTCCGTCGGCCGGCGAGCGCGTTCTGTCGCGACTATCACCCACCTTCCGATGATCGGGTCTTTCCTTAATTCTGGCATATCTTAGGCCCCGCCTCTTCTCTCTATCATCAGTCTTAACAGGTCGTTCATCGACAGGACGCCCTGTATCGTGTTCTTTTCATCCTGAATAACGATAAATTCCGCGCCGCTTGAACGCATCTTCTCTATGGCCTCTTTCAGAGAGACACCGGGCCTGACTATGACCGGGGAGCGTTTCAAGAATTCCTCGACAGGCACTTCCAGCCCTTTTATCAACGCCTCAGATGTCATTACCTCCTCGAGGTTCTTAAGCGACAGGACTTTATTTCTTATATAAGCGTAAAAATCCGTCGAGAGGACGCGATTATAACTTAAGAACATGGGAAAATACGGTTTACCCTCTATGAAATTCAGGTGACTCTCAAAAGCGCACTGCCCGACCTGCCGGTCTTTCGACAAAAAGTATCTCAAGGAACTGTCAGGCGTCTCTTCTTCTTTGCCCTCCGGGACGGCGGCCAGATACGCTATCTCGTAGACATCTTCCATCGAGATACCCAATTCCGGATAGGATTTGCCGATATAATAAGAAAGATCGTCATCCTGGTCCTCATAGGCCATGACGTATTTCTCGAGGGTATCTATCGCGTCCGCCAGAAATACCCCCAAGGCTACATCTCTATTGTAGATCAAACCGGCTGAGACGAGGGCACCGTCATCCGATTGGCCCGGCCCCAATTTGTGCCTGATATAAAGATATTTTATCTTATCCGGGCTGACTTTGTCTAAATCTGCGGGGGCTATTATCAACCCCGCTTTCTTGAAACCCTCAAGGGAACTGCCGTGCTCCTGATGGGCCAGGATCTCCCCGTCCAGGTTCAGCTTTTCCATCGCCTCGACGTTAACGGGATAACACTTTCCGTAACCGATCGTTATGTCATACTTTTCTTCGGCCGCCTTCCGCGGCCCGGGGTCGTCCCTCAACCCCCCTATATATATCCCCTTCAAGACCTCATAAGGGTTGACGTTTATTTCCTTAAAATTAGGCATCCGAAGCAACGGCTCTCCCTTCGAATTCAGGAGCCTGTTCCGCGGCCTGCCGCCGACGGCTTCCTTCACGAATTCTACTATCTCGTCTATCAGCAGCTGGCGTTTCTTCTTGACCTCGCCGGCGTCCAGTTTCAGCGCGTGGACGATATCGTCGATAGTCGTATTTACGTAGAAGCTCTTCTGGAAGGAACCGGCGCCGTTATGAGCCCTGCCTTCGAGGGATTGTACGAAAATCAGGTCCTCTACCTCGTGGCTTGTGTTTAGCTCTTCCGTCTCCTTGAGATGGCTGAAGTCCCGCCTGATTAAATCATAGGGTGCGATTTTACTTATCATTTATAAAGGTATATAAATAAACAAGTTTGAATTATACCATAGAACCTAGGGGGATGAAAGAAAAAAATCTCCGGCGCGGGCCTTATGCCCGAGCAGGTACTCCGAGGCGGCGAGCCGCCTGCCGCCTTCCTCTTGCAATTCTTTGACCACGATTATGCCTTGGCCGCAAGATACCTCTATTCCGTCCGGCCCGGCCTTGATGATCTCGCCCGGCCTATGAGCCCCTGTCCCCTGCGGCTGCCCTATTTCTGTCGCCAAAATTTTTACCTTATGGCCGTTTAGGCTGGAAAAGGCACCCGGCCAGCCGAACATGGCCCTGACCTTATTGTGGACCTCCGCAGCTCTCCTCTTCCAATCGATCAGCCCGTCTTCTTTCTTGAGCCGGGGGGTAAATGTGGCCTCCTTATCTTCTTGCCTGACGAACCGTTCGCTCCTTCTCTCGATAACGTCCACCGCTTTTAACAATAGGCCCGCCCCGACCTCCGAAAGCCTGACGGACAGCGTCTGCGCGTTATCGGAACCCGGGATCTCCGCCTCTTCCCGCATTATTATATCGCCTGCGTCCATCTTCTCGTCCAGCCTAAAGACGGTCACGCCGGTCCGCGTCTCGCCGTTTAAGAGCGCCCAATTTATAGGCGAGGCCCCCCTGTATTTCGGCAATAGCGAGGCGTGCAGCCCTATCGAATAAAATTTGGGCAAAGACAGGATATCGGCATGTAGAATCCGCCCGTAAGCGATGACTACAAAAAGGTCCGCTTCATATCTTTTTAGTTTATCGACGGCGCCGGCAGGAGGCAGGTCCTCCAAGGAAAACACCGGAAGGCCGAGTTCCTGCGCCTTGGCCTTAACCGCGCAGGGGCGGGTCAACAGGTGCCTCCCTTGAGGCTTATCCGGCTTGGTGATAACGGCCGCGATATCGTGGCGCCCGGCTAATCCGGCCAAAGCGGGGACAGCGAAATCCGATGTGCCGAAAAAAACTATCTTCACCCCGCACCTTCCTTCGCGAACCGGCGCAATGACATCATCCGGCGCAGGGGATTGATCCTGTCTATAAAAAATTTTCCGTCTAAATGGTCGACCTCATGCTGGATTATCCTCGCCAAGAGGCCCCTCGCCTCAAAACGGACATGCCTGCCGTTCGTATCAAGCCCTTCCACGAGGATATGCTTATACCGGCGCACCTCCGCCGATATGCCGGGGAGGCTTAGGCACCCTTCTTCGGTCTTTTCGGTGCCGCGGCGTTTGATTATAGCAGGGTTTATGAGGGCATCTGCCCGCCAATCCTCCTCTGAAGGGTTAAAGACGAAGATCCTCCTGGAGACGCCGACCTGATTCGCGGCCAGACCCACTCCTCCGGAGGCCTTCATGGTCTCTATCATATCTTCTATGAGGCGCTTGTCCGCCTCGGAGACCTTCTTGACCTCTGCGGTCTTCCTTCTCAGGACCGGTTCCGGGTATTTACATATCCTTAAAATCGCCATAAAAAACGTCCTTTCGTAGATATCCTTATTTTACTATAAAAAGGGCCTTAAATCCAAACCTAAAAAACAATTGACACCCCTGCCCCTGTGTTCTATAATCCTCGATATAGGAGTTTATTATGTCTAACGGGGCTGACCTGACGCAGAACGACAATATACCCAAAGAGGTAAAGGATTATTACGAAAAGGGTATAGCGGCGGTGAAAAGGGAGAACTATGATTATGCCGTCGAATTGTTCGGCGCGGCATTGGCGCTAAAACAGGATCTGGCCGAGGCCCGTTACTTCCTGTGGTTCGCCTTATGGGAGAAACAGAAAAAAACTCCCGACCCCTTGAAGATAAGGGTGATCTTCTCCAAGATATCGGCCTTATTTCCGACGCTTAAGGGCTTTTCCCTCCAAAAAAGAGGCAGGAACTGGGAGGCCATATATCAACTCGAGAAAGCGATGAAGTTGGACCCCTGCAACACAAAGACCTTAAGCGCCATGGCGGAGTGCCTCTTAAGTGAAGGGCAGACATTTAACGCCATAAAAATACTCGAGGGTATCCCCATGATAGACAAGAAAAACTATAAGGCCCTCGAGAAACTGGGGCAACTTTACAAGAGCATCGATAATTATGATAAAGCGCGCGCTTATTACGAGGCGACTTTAAGAGTAAATCCCAACGACATCGAGGCTGAACGCGCTATCAAGGACCTCGACGCCCTCAAGACCCTCAAGGGAAGCTTCGCGAATCCCCAACAAAATCAATAATGAATGCAGTCAATATGTAAGGATGTATTTATAACCCCATAGGGTCGACATCCACAGTTATTATCAGTCCCGACTTGCCCTTGAGCCTGCCCAAAGACCCGTCGATCAACCCGCAGATATCTCGGGGAGACTCTCCCTTCAAGAGCATGGTCCACCTGAACTGTCCTTTGATCTTAGAGATGAATTCGGGCGCCGGACCGACGATCCCGACGGATTTGGGATCGGCTACGGCGTTTAGATCCGCCGCGAGATCGTGAGCCGCCTTTATGACCTTCTCCTCGTTCCTTCCCCGCAGTTTTATCTCGATGATATGGGTAAAGGGCGGATAATTCAACTCACGCCTGAACTCTATCTCCTTGTCGTAGAACCCCACGTAATCGTGAGTGATGCTTTTTTCGATCGCATAATGCGTCGGAGAATAGGTCTGGACGATCACCTTACCGGGTTCGGAGCCGCGGCCTGCCCGGCCCGCGACCTGCGTAAGGAGGTTAAATGTCCTCTCGCTCGCCCTGAAATCCGGCAGATTCAGGGCGGTATCCGCGGAGACGACGCCCACCAGCATGACCCTGGGAAAATCATGTCCTTTTGCGATCATCTGCGTGCCGATAAGGACATCTAACTTGTGCTTCCTGAAATCGCTCAAGATCTGCCTATGGGACCCTCTCTTTGCCGTCGCGTCGGTGTCCATCCTCCCGATATTGGCGCCGGGAAACAGGCGCGCGGCCTCGCTCTCTACCTTTTGGGTCCCGATCCCGAAATATCTTATATCTTCGCTCTTGCATTTGGGGCACGCCGCGGGAGGCGAGACCTGATAATTGCAATAATGGCAGTTTAATTTCTTGGTGTCGAAGTGATACGTCAGGGATACGTTGCAATACCTGCACTTGACCACATAGCCGCACTTCTTGCAATTTATGAATGTCGAAAATCCCCGCCTGTTAAGGAACAGCATTATCTGCCCGCGCCTCTTAAGGGTATCGGCAATGGCATGTTCCAGGACGCGCGAAAAGATCGAGACCTGCTTCGTATTCAGCATCTCCTCGCGCATGTCGATGATCTCTACCTTGGGAAGTTTTCTCTTCTCTATGCGCTCCGTCAACCGCAATAATTTATATTCCCCCGATACGGCTTTATAATAGCTCTCGATCGACGGCGTAGCGCTCCCCAGGATCACGGTGCCCTCGGACAGTTTCGCCCGCATTACCGCCACGTCTCTGGCGTTGTATCTGGGCGCATCGTCCTGTTTATAGGACGTCTCATGTTCTTCGTCGATGACTATAAGGCCCAAGTCCCTAAGCGGGGCGAAGATGGCCGAACGCGCTCCCACGGCGATCCTTGCCGAACCGTCTTTTAATTTCTTCCACTCCAGGAATCTCTCGCTTTCAAGGAGCCTGCTATGGAGAACCGCGACGATAGCGCCGTATCTGGACTTAAACCTCTCTATCGCCTGCGGCGTAAGCGAGATCTCGGGGACCAGGACTATCGCCGACCTGCCTAATTTCAGCGCGTGTTCGATAGCCTGAAGGTATATCTCCGTCTTGCCGCTGCCGGTAATGCCATGTAATAGATACACGTCGTCTTTGCGACCCGAGAGCGACTCAAGGATCGGCTTTAAAGCGGCATCCTGTTCAGTGGTCGGTTTAAAGTTGCGCGTAGGCTCATAGATATCTTCCGGCAAGGGATGTCTCGGGCTGACCTTGGTCTTGCCCTTCTTTAACGGGCCGGGTACGGCCGCTTCGATCGCCTCACCCCACGACGAATGATAATAATCCGCTATCCACTTCGTGAGTTCCAGGAGGCGGCTATCGAGAAGAGGCCCTTCTTCGTCTATCACGGACAAGATAGGTTTGACTTCTTCGACTTCGGCTTTATCGACAAAACCGGTGATATAACCGACGAGCCTCCGGTTGCCGAACGGCACCCAGACCCGCTTTCCGACGTCTACCTTATCCCTTAATTCCTGCGGGACCTTATAATGGAACGGTTTCCTGACGGGCAGCCCTACGGCTATTTCGGCGTATTCCTTGACTGGCAAACTAAACCTCCGAGAGGATCCTCTTTATCTTCTTTAAATCTTCCCAGGCTTCTTTCTTGGCGGACGGATTTCTTAAAAGATAGGCGGGATGGAAGGTGGGGACCAGGATAACACCCTTAAAATCGATCTCCTTGCCTCTTATCTTCGATATCGGCTCCTCTGTCTCCAGAAGAGCGCAGGCAGCGTGCCTGCCGAGGCAACAGATGACCTTAGGTGAGATGATCTCTATCTGTCTTGAGAGATATCCTTTGCAGGCGGTCACTTCTTCCGGCTGCGGCTGCCTATTCTCCGGCGGGCGGCATTTCAGTACGTTACAAATATATACTCTGTCGCGCGAAAGCCCCATCGCCTCTATCATCTTGGTCAGGAGTTTTCCCGCCTGCCCGACAAAAGGAAGGCCCTGCAGATCCTCATCGTAACCCGGGGCTTCGCCGACGAAGACTAATTTCGCGCCCGGATCCCCGTCCCCGAAGACCACGTTCCTCCTCGTCTTGTGAAGAGGACAGGCCCTGCAGTTCAGGGCTTCGTTCTTGAGAGAAAGAAGCGTACCGGATTTCGAGGAGGCAGGCGCTTTCCCCGCTTCGGAAACGGCCGTGCCCGGCATCGGTATCTCCTCTGCGTCATATTCCTTCTCGGCCTTGATATAGGCCTTTATATCTCTTATGACGTTTAAGAGCTCCGTCTTTGTATTAAGCTCGCTCATCCCTTTATCGTCTCCAGCGCCAACAGCGCGATATCATCCGCGGCAGAGGGCTTTCCCAGTTGCTTTGCTTTCTCCTTCATCGAATTAAGCAGGTCCTTTGAGGCGTATAATGCCTGCAATCTCTGCAGCGCCTCACCGACGTTCTTTAGGCCTATGCCGACATTATTCTTTTCAAGGAACCTCAGGTTCTTCTCCTCGTGGCCGGCAATATATGAGGACACCAAAACAGGCAGGCCTTTTAGAAGCGCCTCGGATATGCTCAAACCTCCCGGCTTTGATATCATCACGTCGGAGGCATCCATAAGTTCGTTTACGTTTTCCACGAATCCGTAGACCTTTACCGGCATCTTCGCGCCGGAGGCCAGACCCTGAAGCTCGTCGACCAATTCCTTATTGTTGCCGCAGACCACTATCAATTGGAAGGGGCACGCGCAACCGGAGATGACCTTTACCAGGGCCGGTATCGGCCCCACCCCGAGCCCGCCGCCTATTATGAGGATATTGAAGAGACCTTCCTTCAGGCCGAGTTTCCTGACGGCGGTTTCCCTGTCCAGTTTCTCGGTGAATTTATGCTGGACCGGGATGCCGAGTATCCTTATCTTTTCCGCGGCTATTCCCTTCGCGATCAATTCTTTCTTGGAATATTCGGAGGCCACTACATAATTATCGACGTGCTTGGCTATCCAGAAGGCGTGGACGCCGTAGTCGGTAACACAGGTTATGTGTTTGCCGCTATAAAGCTTCAGCGCCTTCAGGTTCGAGACGATATCCGTCGACAAAAAATGTGTGGAGATGACGCAATCGGGATTCTCCCTTATTATAAAGCGGTAGAACCCGAACCCGTTTACAAAGTTGGCAAGCCGCCTGATAGGGCTCATAAAAAACTGAAAGGGCTTAAAGTCCGTCAGGTAAAAGAAAAAACCCCATAAAAACGGCGCCTTCGAGACCAGAAAATTATATCCCCATGGATATGAACGGCTGAACATCGGGTTGGTGTAATCGAGAGAGTTGACCACGCGGACGTCGTGGGTGGTCTTGGCCCTGTCAAAAGCGTCCTTGATCGCCTCCGCCGCCCTTTTATGGCCGGCGCCGGCCGGCGCATGCACGATGAATATCTTCATTATCTCTTACCTCGCTTTCTTAAGATCCAATCGACGGCATCCGCCAGATCGCGCCCTACGTGATCCGGTTTGAGTTTCCAATTTTTTTTATTCCCGGCACTTTCTTTCCCGCATAAGACCAGGACCGTCCTGCAGCCAATAGCCCGGCCCGCCTGCACATCTATGATCTTGTCTCCGATGAAAAAACTATCCCTGAAGTCTATATCCCCTTTCTTAAGCGCCTTCTCGAACAGCCCGACTTTGGGCTTTCTGCAGCTGCAGTTGTCCTCATTCCTGTGAGGGCAATAAAAGACCCCCGCTATCCGCCCGCCGGCGCTCTTTATCTCGCGCAGCATATTCCTGGTAATGCCCGCGAGCGCCTTAAGCGTGAAATAGCCTTTCGCTATCCCGGCCTGATTCGAGATGATGTAGATCACGTAGCCGGCATCCGTTAATTTCTTTATGGCGCGCTTTGCCCCCGGCAGAAATTTAAATTCACTCCATCTGGTGACGTAGCTGTATTTATTGATGCTTTCAGGGTCCTTATTTATTACGCCGTCCCTATCGAGGAATATCACTTTACGCTGTTTTTTTACCATATGTCAGTTCCCAGTATTTGGCCCATTTCAAAAAATGGACGAAAGAATACATTATTGAGAATATGAAACCGTGCTTTCCTTCGCGGAACCCCTGTTTTTTTATATATAACTTCCAAAATAATTTGACCGGCCTGAGATACAGGTTGCCGAGTACGGCCCTCTTGCTCAAGACCCCTTTCTCGGCAAGCATGTCCCTCGCTTCATAACCGGTATACCTGTTCTGCCTGGAGACGAACTCCGAGATCGAATTGAAAGGCCTGTGCTCGACCTCGGCCTCTATCGTCCCCTGCCCGCCTTCCGATCTAAGCCGTTCGTGGACCAGCCCCTCGTATCTCGCGGATCCCTTTTTGAAGAAATGCGCCGAATAATGGTACCAGCCGCCGTATCTCATCGGATGGCCGAGGAAATAATTCTTGCGCCTGAATTTATAACTGGTATAAGGGCCCGGCGACTCAAGTATCCGGCTGATCGCTTCTCTGAGCCCGGGCGTCACGACTTCGTCAGAATCCAGCTGCAGGATCCAATCGCCGGTTGAATTATCTGTCCCCAGGTTCCTTTCGTTCGCGAACCCCTTGAATTCGCTTTTGACTATTTTATCCGTGTACTTCCTGCATATCTCCACGGTAGAATCGGTCGAGTATCCGTCGACGATGATTATCTCGTCGGCCCATTTTACGCTCTCGAGGCAGTCCTTCACGGAGTCCTGCGCGTTCTTGGTCAGTATAACGACGCTAAGCCTTGCTCTTTGCATCGGACTCCCAGTATTTGGCGTAACTTAAGATCTGATATAATCCGCTGTTCCATGCCACCATCAGGCCGACTACGCCGTCTTTATAACCCTTCTTTGATATAAAACTGCGTATAAACCTGTCTGCGGCGCGCCATAGCGCCTTGGCCAGCGACATCTTCCTTCCCGTCATTGCCCACTTCTGAGCCTCTTTGGAGGTCTGACCGTTCAAGGAGTCGACTAATTCGCCGAAATCCTCGTAAGAATAATGGATTATCTCGCCTTTCAGCCGTCCGCATCTGCCCTCGTATATCGGCCTGGGATGGACGTCTACCTCCTCATACCGGAAACGCCCCTTCCTGAACAACCTGTCCTTATAGGCCGGATACCAGCCTCCCCATCTGACCCAATAATCGCCTATATAGTTACGAAGCGGTATGGCGAATACGACGCAATGCCGAATTTCGTCTTTCTGCGAAGAATCTCTTCGGCATGCCGATACTTCGGCATCCGTTCCCTGAGTCACAACCTTAATAATCTCGTCTCTTAATCCGGGGCTCACCTTCTCATCGGCATCCAGGCTAAGGACCCACTCGTTCCCGGCAAGGGAGTAGGCATAGTTCCTGTGGATACCTTCTATTTCCATCTTCCTTTGAAAGACCTTGTCCGTATATCGCCGCGCTATCTCGACCGTCTTATCGGAGCTCATATCATCCACTACGATTATCTCGTCCGCCCACGTGACGCTCTCCAGGCAGTCCGCTATCCTTTTTTCTTCGTTCTTGACGATGATGACGACCGATAAAGGCGTTTTATCTCCCATGCCGACCTATAACTGTTTTATCTCGGCCTTGCGTAACCGGCCGTAAAGGTTTAGCGCCTGACGTAGCGCGCCGGGACCGACGTATAGCCTGTCGAATCTTTTCTTCTTCTTAATGATATTCCAAAAGACCGAAAAGTTAAAGAACATTCTTGGCAATACCTCGCGCATAAGGTCCAGATGCTCGGGCAGTCCCTTTATATCCACGCCTTCTTTATAAAATATCCAGACCCTGTTACGGGCTTTCAGTTCGCCCTCCGCCTTCTGCTTTATGCGCCCGAGCGTTTCCCTGTCTTCGCGGGTGACCGCAAACGCTATCCTCAACGGCTTACCCCATTTCTCCCGGAATATCCCGGCGCTTCTCCCGAAGGAGGCGTCTTTGTCGTCTAAGAATTTCCCGGATTTTCCTTCGGCGTGATAAACGTAACTGCCTTTCGCCATCGCGCATTTGTACCCCGCTTCCTGCGCCCGGCGGCTGAAATCCGTGTCCTCGAAATATGCGTAGCCGTAGCTTTCATCCAGGTCCCCGACCTTCTCTATCACTTCCCTCTTGATCAGCATGCAGAAACCGATACAGCCGCCCATCTCGACCCATCTTCCGCTCTGGTCCCTTAAGGAGCGGGCGAATTCCTCCAGGGTCCTCCCCTTCCCGAAACGCAGGCCGAAATTATTTGACGAAGGGTTTACGACGCCGACACCCGGATTTTCTGCGGCCACTTTCATCATCTCTTCAAGCCAGCCGTCGCTGACTAATATGTCGTTGTTCAGGAGGCAGACGTAAGGGGCATCAGAGGCCTTCATCCCTTTGTTCATGCCCTTGGCGAAGCCCTCGTTTACCGTATTAAATATAAGCCGGATCTGTATCGCATCATTGCCCTTAAGGGAGGATAGATATTCCCTTACGCCGGCCTCGGAGGAACCGTTATCGACTATTATAAGGCGGGATGGGGTATGGGTGCATCGCAGGATAGAATCCACGCACTGCCTCAGGATCTCCAGGTTGTTCCAGCTCAGGAGGATAAGGTCGCATCTTATTTCCATCCGGAGATCTCCAGCATCTTCTTCAGCCTGTCCGCGTAAGTGTGAGAGCTTACGGCGAGCGCATGCCCTTGCCCTGCTATCCTTTCCCGTTCGTCATTGTGGGCAAGGTAATAGTCAACCACCCTGAATAATTCGCCCGGATCTCTATATACGGCGGTGTTAACGCCCGGTGAGAATATCTCACCGAACCCGTTATCGCGTATAAGATTGGTCACCAATAAAGCTCCGCAGGATAATACCTCGAACATCCTCATATTAATATCGTTATTGATGGAATAGTTAAAACCGATCTTGGCGCTGCTATAGATATTCGAGAGCAGCCCGGATTCTGCCCTTCCGATAAAACTATTCGGGTACCTGCGGGCAAGCGCTTTCAGTAATTCTCCCCGCAAATTTTTTTTGCCTTCAGTCCCGACAAACGCCACGTCAAATCTTTTCTGAAGCCCCAGATCCCTGTGCTTCTCCGGATCGCATCCTATAGGGACCCAATCTGCGTTCACTCCGGTATCCCTCTTTAATTTATCTGCGCCGTCCTTCTGCGCGCAAAAAACATGATCGTAGTGAACGGCCTGCTCTTTTATCTTCTCATAGGGCTTGTCCAGATGGGTATCAATGGCGTAAAACGCCGACGGCCTTAGATCTGCGGGTAAGTCATATTTATAATCCCCGTGGTCGACCCGTAAGTAGAGATCGTACTTCTTCGGAATATTGCCGTCACTCGTCCAGTAATGATCATACGGGATCTTCAGATGCTTTGCCGCTCTCTCGAAATAGCAGCCTATCGTGTCCTCTCTCTCTTTATTGAAAACCAGCGCCAGTCGCATCTCTATGCCTTAAGGGCCTCTTCGGCCGCCTCAAAGACCTCTTCCACGGTAATTACATCCAGGCACTTCCTTATGTCGCAATCTCTTAATTTAAAATTCCTGTAACAGGGGCGGCATTCCGCTTTACCGGTCACGATCCTGTGTTTTTCGCCCGGAGGGTACTGGCCGTACACCTTTTCATCCACCGGCCCGAATATGCCCACCGTCCTGGCTCCCATCACGGCGGCGATATGCAGCGGCCCGCCGTCATTGGCGATAACGAGATTGCACATCCCCGCAAGGGCGGCAAATTGCAGCAATGTGGTCCTGCCGCAGGCGTCTATGGCGGGCGCGCTCATCTTCTTCCTGACCGACTCACAGATATCCTTTTCGGCCTCGCTGCCCAAAATGACCACTTTGGCTTCCCGCTTTTCCGCAAGAAGGTCCGCGACTCCCGCGAACTTCTCACCTTTCCAATGTTTGATGACGGCGTCCTTCCCCCAGCTGGCGCCGCCGCCAGGGACGATCCCCGCGACCAGGTCTCCCTCCTTGACGCCGCTGGCAGCCAAAAAATCCTTGGCCCATTTCCTGTCGTCATCGCTGATATAAAGCATCAGGTAATTAGCCGTCGGCCTCAATTTTATAAGGTCCAGCAGGCTGAGATAATACTCGACTACGTGCTTGTCGTTGTAACCCGCTATATCCATTTTTTCCGTAAGGAAAACGCCCCTGTTCTTATAATTAAGGCCGATCCGGCGCGGTATGCCGGCCAGCCACGCCATAAACCCGAACTGGCGGCTGAGGGAAAGGTCTACTACGGTATCGAACCTTTTGGCCCTGATCTCCTTCAGCAGCGAAACGAATTTCTTTACGCATTCTATCTTGGACTTGTTCCAAAGGGCCCTGTATTCGTCTTTCTCGAAGACGAAGACCCAGTCTATCAAAGGATTGTTCTTAAGGAGGCCCTCGGTGCGGCGGTTGCATAAAAACCCTATATGACATCCTTCGACCTGCCGGCCCAGAGATTCTACTAGCGCGGTCGAGAACAGGACATCCCCTATGCCGAACGGATTGATGATCAATACGTATTTCATCTTCTCTTGCATGACTCACCGGCTTTCCCACTTATGGCCTTATACGCCTCTTCAACGGTGATATCGTCGATCTTTGGCTTAGCGATGACAAGATGGCCCTCTCCGTACGGTCCCCACCTTCCTGAAGAACCGCCGGGCCTTTTCTCTCCAAAGAAAACAATGGCTGGCGTCCCTACAGCCGCGGATATATGGACGGGCCCCGAATCGTTTGATATCAAAAATAAGCATCGCCTCAATAATGAACCTAGTTCCTTAAGGGAAAGTGCGCCGGTCAGGTCCAGGACGGCATTACGCATCTTGGATTTAACATCGTCCGAGGTCCCTTGCTCTTCCCTGCCGCCGACTAAGATGATCTTTACCTTAAATTCCTCCGATAGCCTGTCGCAGATCTGCGCGAATCTTTCCGGCGGCCACCTCTTCTCCGGATTACTGGTAGCGGAGTGGACGGCGATCAGCCGGTCTTCCTCATCTATACCGTTTTCCTTCAATATATCATTTATCCTGCTATCGGCCGGATCGGTCAGAGGAAAATAAAGACCCTTATCGTCTGCCCTTATCCCTAGCGTTCCGATCAGGTCCAGATTGTATTCCACCTCATGCTTCTCGCAAAGATATTTTTTATCCCGGATCTTATGGGTAAGTAAAAACCCCGCTTTCCTGTCATACCCCACGCGGACGGGTATGCCGGCCAGAAAGGTAAGGATATTAAAGAACTTGCTGGGGTTAAATATTATGGCCAGGTCAAACCCTGACTTCTTTATCGACCGGAAAAAACTCAGCCATTTAAATAAATCACCCCGGACTTCCACGGGATGAAATTTGATTATCGAATCGATAAACGGGGCTGCCTCCACCGCTTCCGCAGAAGAAGGATTCACGATAACGGTGATCTTGGCGCGGGGGTAATGTTTGCGGACGGCTGCGATCGCGGGAGTAGTCAAGATCAACTCGCCGATCCTGTCCGTCCTGATCAAAAGAATGTTTTTTGCCTGGATCAATTTATTCGGATTCTATATTCGCCGCCGCCAGACCCGCCATAGACCAGAACAATACGGCAAGCGACAGGGAAAATAGATTGGTATCAAAAAAACTATGCGCCAGATAACCCAGGATGCCGGCGGTGATCCCGGTCAGGGCAGCCTTCAGGAATTTATCCTCGGTCCTTGCCGCCCTAAAGACCGCGCTCTTAAAGAGCGCGAATAAAAACCAGAGGAAGATCAAGAGTCCCGTTATGCCTATCTCCGCCGCCATCTGCAGATAACAATTATGCGCATATACGATCTCGGAATAGCTTTTAGGCTTATATCCGCTGAAGACGTTCATGAAAGTCCCCAGCCCATGACCGAAAACCGGCCTATCCGTAAACATCTTCCAGCCCGTCTTCCATATGATCACCCTGTCGTCGGTAGAGGTATCGGTGGATAATCTCGCGAATGACTTGACCTGGTCTTTGACTACGGCCGGTGAAAATGAGAACAATATGATCAAGAACGCGATCGTTATAAAAAACGTCTTTTTCCCGCTGAATAAAGAAACGACGAATAATCCTACGATAAAACCCAACCATGCGCCTCTGGCCTGAGTAAATACGAGGCAGACCATGAGGAGGGCCGAGAGGACTAACAGGGAGATCCTTATCTTCCTCCTGGCCGTCCCCCGGATGATAAAACTTATGAAAATGGGAAGTGCCACGGTCAGATAACCGCCGAAATTGTTGGGAAACTGGAAAGAAGCCGTCATCTTTCCGGCATATAGCGGGAACCCTCGCAGGAAATCGTGCTTTGTGATTATCTGATAAATGCCGTCCAGACCCACTATAAAAGAAGAGGCCGATATCGCGATCAAGATATTGACGAAGCGCCTCTTCGTATTTATGACCTCGGCCATCATAAAGAATATCAGCAGGTACTCAAGCATCTTAAAGAAAAAAGCCCCTAAACTGATCTCGATATGGCGGCTGGTAAACATCGATGTTATTACGGCTATATCCAGCAACAAAAGGAACGGCAGTTTCAGGCTGAGATCGATATGCGGAGTATAATATAGCGAGACCACGATTATGCCTAAGACACCGATCGCTATCAGGCTGACGATCAACGCTATATGGGAAGGCAACGGCGTGGCTATACTGAGGTCCATATTATGCGTAGAGAGCGTAGAACTTATGATGACGGCTAAGGGTATGAGCATTACAAGGTTTGCGATCACGACGGCATAAAAAAAGGACGGCCTTGTCGGACCGCCCCTAAACCGCCCCAAATTATTTATTTTCCTGACCAGCCACGCGAAGAATGCCGTCGTAGCGCACACCTCGACCATACTCTTGGATGCGGGAAGAAAAAATACAAGGCAATAGAGCGAATATTCTACTATCTTTCCGCAGGCGAAGTCTATTCTCCTGTTATCGATCTTCACTTCCAGAATATCCCGCTTATCTCGCGATAGGCCACGCCGCTCTCTCTGCAGATAGCCGCGATATTTTCTATCGTCTTCCTGTCCACCGACGGCATGGCTATGATTATCTCGTCTATCTCTTTCTCCTTGACCAGGCCCGGGATATCCGTCCTCGTGCCCAAGACCTTGACACCCTGTATCCTGCGCCCCAATTTCGCAAAATCATCGTCAATAAACCCGACCGGACGGTAATTCAGACCCTTGTTCTTCCTGATCTCTCTCAGGAAGGCGTCTCCCGTATCGCCCGCCCCCGCTATCAATATCTTCCTGCCCCTGGTCTCAAAAGAAACGAAGAGATGCTCTCTGAATAACCTGAAAGCGATCCTTACGCCGGCCATTAAAATCAGCAGGATCATCGCGTCCAAAAGGAATATCATCCGGGAGAACCCTTTAAATCGGAATACGACCAAAAGGACCGATACGGAGGCGATCGAACCCACAAAAATACCCTTCGCGATATCCAATAATTCGCTCAACCCAAAATATCTCCAGAAGTTGCCGTATATCCCCGTGACGAAAAAAGCGCCCAATTTCAGGGCTATGATTATCGGCAACGACTTGGCAATAAGGCCGAAGTTATAACTGTCTATCACTCCTTCATAACGGATTATATAACTGGAAAGGTACGCTATGCATATCAAACATAGATCGCACAATATCTCTAAAATGACCCTCTTGTATTGTATCAGGGCGTCGACCAGCGCCGTCTCGTCTTTATAATACGGCACTTCTTCGTCCTTTACCTTGACAGGTCCTCTTTTAAACGAACTGGATTGGCTCAAAAATATACCAAAGGCGAAAAAAGATATCAATAATAGGGCTATCATAACCGCGCTTATATAGATTTTTAGATAGAGCGACGCCAGGGCGGCTAATCCAAAGGCCGCAGAGATCACGTATAAAATAATAACCGCCTTTCTCTCCGGTAAACCCAGGAAGACCAACCTGTGCGAGGTGTGATCCTTCCCGCCTTTAGCGATAGAGACGCCGTCGATCTTCCGGGTTATCGTGACAAATACCGTATCGAATATGGGGACAGCAAGGGCAAGGACCGGCGTAAACAATACTATGAACAAATTGGAGGCCTGTTTCCATGTCCCTTCTACGGTCAGGCAGGCTAATGTAAAACCTATGAACATCGCTCCGCAATCGCCCATAAATATCTTGGCGGGATAAAAATTATAAGGTAAAAATCCCAGTGTCGCCCCGATCAAGACCAAAGAAGCGGCGGCGACCTCATAATTTTTAAGCAGGAGCGAGCATACGAATAATGTCGTCGTGGCTATGACGGCTACGCCGCTTGACAGACCGTCCATATTGTCCAGCAGATTGAAGGCGTTAGCGATGCCGACCATCCATAAGATCGTCAAGGGGATCGCCACAACGGGAATCTCTATTATTTTTATGATCACTCCGAACATGATCGCCAATGACGCGCATATGATCTGGCCTATAATCTTATTTTGCGGGCTTAATCCCTTTATATCATCTATCAGGCCCAGGATAAATATGGAGGTCACTCCTACGATCAATCCCAGCGGCATTGAAGCTTTTGGTAAGAATAACAGGTAGCCGACTAAAAAGGAGACATATATAGACACGCCGCCCAAAAGCGGTACTACTTTGTTATGCCAGCGGTCTTCCTTGGGCTTGGCTACGATACCCACTTTCGTAGCGATAAATTTAACAAGCGGGGTCAGGGCCAGGGATAGTAAAAACGGCACTATAAAAAGCATGAAATATTTCATGCTGCCCCTTTATCCCTCGTATAAGCCACCACATCTTTGATTATCCCGTCCAGATCTACAGTGGGACTGAACCCGATCAGTTCGTTTATCTTGGAAATATCCGGGACCCTTCTTTCCATGTCCTCAAACCCCTCTTCATATGCTTCGTTATAAGGGATGTAGACGACCTTTGAGCGGCTGCCTGTTATCTCTATGACCCTACGGGCCAGTCCCTCGATCGTGATCTCCTCTTGGCTGCCGATATTAAAGACCTGACCGCAGGCAGCCGAATTATCTACGATCCTGGTTAACGCGCCGACAACATCTTTGACATGTAAAAAACATCTCGATTGTTTACCCGAGCCGTATATGGTCAAATCCTTATTTTCCAGCGCTTGCTTGACGAACCGGGGCAAGACCATCCCGTATGCCGAAGATTGACGGGGACCGACCGTATTGAACAACCTGACTATCACTGTCGGGACGTTCTTCTCCTTCCAATATACATAAGCCAGCATCTCATCCACCGCCTTCGCGGTAGAATAGCTCCATCTTGATTTTAGGGGCGAACCCAGTATCCTGTCTTGGTCTTCTTTCAGCGGCCCTTGCGTGTTCTTACCGTAAATTTCCGAGGTAGAGGTAATCAGGACTTTCTTGTGGTATCTGTAAGCCATCTCTAAGATTATCTCGCTGCCCTTTATGTTAGTAGTCAGGGATTCCAGCGGATGATTTACTATCAGTTCCACTCCCACCGCGGCGGCAAGATGGAATATGGCATCGCAGCGTTCGGCCACTTTATCGACGAGATATTCGTCTAATATCGTGCCGACGACAAGCTCAAAATTCGGGTTGCCTTCTAAATGTTTTATGTTATCGTGTTTGCCGGTCGAGAGATTATCGAGCGCGGTAACCCTGTGGCCTTCGGCAATAAGTCTGTCGGCCAGATGTGAACCGATGAATCCCGCTCCGCCGGTGATCAAATAATGCACTTTTCCTATCTCCTTTTCAAAGCCGTATTATAATCCATTTGGCCGATTTTTGCAATATAACTTATTTCCGCGGCAAAACTGCCTCTTCGTATAATTTTGCCATATCTTCGATCAGGCGTTCCTTTGAGAATTTTACCCTCACCGCCTCCCGGCCCTTGGCGCCGAATTCGACTCTCTTGCCGGGATCCGCGATCAAATCCGCTATGCGGCGGGCGAACGCATTTATATCGCCGGAAGCCACGCAATAACCGCTTACGCCGTCCTCTACCACATCTCTTACTCCGCCGACCTCCGTGGCGACGACCGGTCTGCCTGCGGCAAGGGCCTCGATCAGGGCGACCGGCGTACCTTCGTTAAGAGAGGTAAGTACGACTATATCCAGATCGGAATAAATATCTGCCATGTCCTCATACCATCCGCAGAAGAGCACGCTTCTGCTTATATCCAGCTCCTTCGCGTACGCCTCCAATGCCATACGCTCCTCGCCGTCGCCTATGATCAAATGCTTGATCTTAAACCCGGGGGTCAGGATAGACGATAAACGTTTAGCCGCTTCGAGGAACATCCTGTGATTCTTTACGGGAACGAGCCTGCCGATTATACCTACCACGACCGTATCGTCATCTATATTCAGGGTCTTTCTAAGGTTCCCGCGGCGGGATCGCACGGAAAGCAGCTTCCCGAGCTCCAACCCTAAGGGTATCACCCTTATCTTATCCGGTCCGGCTATTTTATAATGTTCGCCTATTTCTTTCTTTTGTGCCTCACTTACGACAATGATATACCTGCTTAGATGTGCCAGCGTCCTCTCTATAGAAAGAAAAATGCTGATATAGAACCGGTTAAAATAATTCTCGAATATATGCCCGTGAAAGGTATGTATTCTGACTGGCACGCCGGCAAGGACAGCCGCGGTCCTGCCTAAAGCCCCGGCCTTGGCGGTATGGGTATGGACGATGTCGGGTTTGAAACGCCGCATCACCGTATATATCTTCCAAAAAGCGATAAGGTCTTTAAGGGGGCGTATTTGACGACCTAACTCGGGGATAACAAGGGGGCCTATCTTCTTTTCCCTGGCTAAATAGATCATATCTTTTTCGGCCTTATCAACCTGACCCGTTATCAACACCGATTCGAAACGTTCGTTATTTAACGCCTGGGTCAAAAGTATGGTGTGGATCGCGGGACCGCCTACGTTAAGCCGGGCTATGATCCTTACGATCTTCAACTTCTTTTCGGCCATGGGGAGAGGATTTTAAATAGAATACTGTCCTTTTTGGCAGTCTCCAAATCGACACCGCAAAGGAATGCGCAAAGTCCTATCAGCAGCAGCAGGATTCTTCCGGCTATCCCCGCCGCTTCTAATTTCCGACAAAGAAGAAAGGATAAAATGAAGTTTATTATCACTGCTGAAGTCAAAATAGCGCCGCCTATCTTAAGCGGATACAGGCCGAATTCTCTCTTAATGTTCGCAAGG
>JAGUXU010000032.1 GCA_020061685.1 Candidatus Omnitrophota bacterium | reverse complement strand
CGCCTTGAGTATGCAATCAACCATCTTCTTCTCTTCTATCGGGTTTCCGATCTGGACGGCCTGCGCCGAGACCTGTTCGGACTCGGTCGTCAGCTCGCCCGATGAGAACGTCGCGCCGTGTATGCCGTCGCGGCCGGTCCTGCCGCCGACGAGGACGACAACATCGCCGCTCTCCGTTTCCTTGAACGACTTGTCTTTCGGTATAAGCCCGGCATTGCCGCAATATACAAGGGGGTTTCCCAGATACCTTTTATCAAAGAGGACCGCGCCGTTTACCGTCGGGATCCCCATTTTATTTCCGTAATCGCGCACGCCGGCGACCACCCCCTTCATCACCCTCTTGGGATGAAGGACTCCCCGCGGCAATTTATCGAAAGGGTAATCCGGCTCCGCGAAACAGAAGACGTCGGTATTCAATATCGGCTTAGCGCCCAAGCCCGTCCCTAACGGGTCGCGGATGACTCCGCCCAATCCGGTATTCGCTCCGCCGTACGGCTCGATAGCCGAAGGATGATTATGCGTCTCCACCTTGAAACAGACGTTATACTTCTCGTCGTACCTTATGACACCCGAGTTGTCCTTGAAGACGGATACGCACCACGGCTTTTTAAGCTCCTCCGTCGCCTTCATTATCGTCTCTTTAAGGAGGTTATCTATCCGCTGTTTCTTTCCGTCCCATTCGTAATCTATAAGTCCGCGGAATGTCTTATGCCCACAATGCTCGGACCAGGTCTGCGCGAGCGTCTCAAGCTCTGCATCGGTCGGATTCCTTCCGAGCCGTGAAAAATATTCCCTTATCCTCCGCATCTCGGCCAGGTTCAGGAAGAGCTGTCCCTTCCCGCTTATCCTCTCTAACTCCTTATCCGAAGCCCCCGTCATATCTACCGTAACAAGATTGAAATGATATTTCGGAGGGGTCCTTGTCGTATAGGAATCGGGCCCTGTCACGATATGCTGGATGACTTTATTGTAAAGAAGTTTCTCGCTTATGGTCTTTAAGTTCCGCCCCGAGATCTTTCCTTTGACGATATATTTCTTCGCGGTCCTGACCGATGCCACGCCCTTGATCCCCAGATCCAATATCCCTTTCCTGACGCTCTCCTCGACAGGGTCCATGACGCCGGCATTATACGCGACCTCCACGAGGAATTGCCCGGGACCAGAGCTCTTCTTGTCGGTAAGGGGATTGCTCCTGAGGACATATTCCTGCGTCACCGGGTCGGCCAGCAGGTCCTGCGCGATATTCTTTATCTGTAAAGAGCGGATATTGCCCTCGATGATGTAGACCTGCACCACCTCGACGGCAGCAACACCCGGTATCCCCAGGTCGGCGATGTCTTTCTTTACGCCCTCCCCGGCTGAATCAGGTATCCCCGCTTTATTCCTGACCTCAACGCGCCAACGCACCTAAAGCTCCTTGTCAGTAAGTTTCTTCAACGCCTCAAGATACTTCTTGCTTGTCTTCTTAATGATCTCCTCCGGCAGGTTCGGCGCCGGCGGAGTCTTGTTCCAGTCCAGGCCCTCAAGATAATCGCGGACAAACTGCTTGTCAAAACTGACCTGCGGCCCGCCCGGCTTGTATTTGTCCTGCGGCCAGAACCTCGAGGAGTCCGGCGTAAGGATCTCGTCGATGAGTATGGTCTTGCCCTCCTCGGTCACCCCGAACTCGAATTTTGTATCGGCGATTATTATCCCTTTCGTCTCCGCGTAATCGGCCGCCTTCCTGTATATCGCGATCGCCTTGCTCTTCACCAGTTCGAAGAGCCTGTCGCCGAGTTTCTTCTTCGCGTAGACTTCCGTGATATTCAGATCATGCCCGATGTCTTCCTTGGTCGACGGGGTAAAGATGGGTTCGGCTAATTTATCCGATTCCTTAAGCCCTTTCGGCAGTTTTATCCCGCATATCTCGCCGTTCTCCTTATACTCCTTCCATCCCGAACCCGAGATATATCCCCTTACGACGCACTCTATCGGAAGGGGCCTTGCCCTCTTGACCAGCATAGAGCGCCCTTCCAGTATGCCCACCGAATCGCCGAGTTTATCGCGCAGCGATTCCATATCGAACGTCACTACATGGTTATCTATGGTGTCCTTTAGGAAATCGAACCAGAATCTTGATATCTGGGTCAGGACCTTGCCTTTATAGGGTATGCCTTCCGGGAGGATCACATCAAAACAGGATATCCTGTCGGTCGCGACTATGAGAAGCTTACCGTCTAACTCATAGATGTCCCTTACCTTACCGCGCTTGAAGAACTTTAAGGGGATATTCTCGGTGGTCAATAAAATGTCTTCTTTTATCATAGCCCTAACCGTTTGTATATCCTTTCCACATTCCTGGTGTAATATCCGAGGTCGAAACAGGCACCGACCTCTTCGGCGGTGAGGTATTTCGCGACATCGATATCGCCCGTCAATACCGCCTTGAAATCCACGTTCTCCCTCCAGACCATCATCGCGCACCTCTGGACGAGGTCATACGCCTCCAGTCTCGAGAGGCCCTTCCCGATCAGCGCCAAAAGGACCCTCTGGGAGAATATGAGGCCTTTGGTCCTGTTGAGGTTTTCCAGCATATTCTCGGGATAGACAAGAAGATGCATGACGACATCGGTAAATATATTCAGCATATAATCAAGCAGTATGCAGGAATCCGGGATTATCACGCGCTCGACCGAGGAATGCGAGATATCCCTCTCGTGCCATAGAGCTATGTTCTCCATCGAGGCGTGGGCGTTCCCGCGTAAGACCCTCGCTAAACCCGCGATACGCTCGCACGTCACCGGATTGCGCTTGTGGGGCATCGCGGAAGAGCCCTTCTGCCCCTCGGAGAAAGGTTCCTCGGCCTCGCGGACCTCTGTCTTCTGCAGCCCCCTTATCTCTGTGGCGAATTTCTCAAGGGAACTTCCGATTATGGCTATAGTCGTAAGGAACTGTGCGTGCCTGTCGCGCTGCAGGACCTGTGTAGAAACAGGCGCGGGATTTAACCTCAATTTCCTGCAGACATACTCCTCGACCGACGGGTCCACGTTGGCAAATGTCCCGACAGCGCCGGATAACTTACCGTAACTTATTACTTCGCGCGCGGACTTCATGCGGACGATATTGCGCTGCGTCTCGGCGTAAAACAGCGCGAATTTCAGGCCGAACGTCATCGGCTCGGCATGGACGCCGTGAGTTCTTCCCACGCAGGCGGTATTCTTGTATTTTTTGGCCTTCCTGGCGAGGGCTATCTGGAGCCTCTTTAAGTCCTCAAGCAGAAGGTCCGAGGCGTCCCTCATCTGGAGCGAGAGGCCGGTGTCAAGGACATCGCTTGAAGTAAGGCCCATATGGATGTATTTCGCGGACTCACCCACATTTTCGGAGATATTCTTTATAAAGGCGATGACGTCGTGCTTGGTCTGTTCCTCTATCTCTTTTATCTTGTCCACATTGAACCGGGCGCCTCTTTTTATATCCGATAAAGCGCCTCTGGGCATGAGGCCCTTCTTGGCGAAGGCCTCGCACGCCGCTATCTCGACATCAAGCATCTTCTGGAAACGGTTCTGGTCATCCCATATCTTACCCATTCTGGGCAGAGTATACCTGTCTATCATCTTGCCTCCGATAGTGCGGCAAACAAAATAAAAGGTTGTTTGCGGGACATATTTTTACTGCTTCTTTAATTGAGGAAACGTGTTTGTTTGTAGGCTATTCTTACGATTATTTATACCACAATGGGCTTGTGGTGTCAAAGGAAATTTTCCACAAAATATAGGGGATTCTCGCGGTTATTTGAGCATCTGGACTATGTCCGAATTGCCTCTTTCGTCCGCCAGCATCAAAGCGGTCTTGCCGAACTTATCCTTTACGGTCTTATCCGCTCCGTTATCAAGCAGCAATTTCACTATATCCGCGTGGCCGCTCTCTGCCGCGTACATCAGAGCCGTGCGATTTGTGTTCATCTTCGCGTTCACCTTCGCGCCCGCGGCAATAAGCGACTTCGCGGCATCCTCATATCCGCTCTCGGCCGCGTACATCAACGGGCTCTTCTCGTCGGTCCACTGATCCACGGTCACTTTGATATTTACGTCGGCGCCGAGAGAGAT
>JAGUXU010000069.1 GCA_020061685.1 Candidatus Omnitrophota bacterium | reverse complement strand
TGCCTTCCGGCGTATTTTGAATACATCCTGTAAAGGTCGGCGGCAAATAGTGAGGCCTCAAGCCCGCCGGTCCCCGCGCGGATCTCCATTATTATGTTCTTGTCGGCAGCAGGGTCGTCCTCAAGAAGAAGCTCTTCGATAGCCCTCTCCGACTCCTCTTTCTTCTTCTTGAGCCCGGACAGCTCCTCTTTCGCCAACTCGATAAAATCCGCTTCCTGCGCTTTTTTCTTCAACAACTCCTCCAGTCCGCGGATGTCCTCATCGGTCTTCTTGTATTCCTTATACCTGCCGACGATCTCTCTTAACGAAGCGAGCTCCTTCGTATACCGCTGATAGGCGGATGTATCGGCGATGACCTTGGGATCGGAGATATGGCGCTCAAGTTCCTCGTAGCGCTTTAACTTGACTTCCAATGCCTCATACATCTAAGGGACCTTACCTTTTGTATTTCCTCTTGAACTTTTCGACTCTTCCGGTGGTGTCCATTAATTTATGCAATCCGGTGAAAAAGGGATGGCATTTTGAGCAGATCTCCACCTTGATATTCTGTTTTGTCGAACGCGTGTGGATCACCTCTCCGCAGGCGCAGGTGATCGTGGTCGCCTGGTACTGTGGATGGATTTTTTCTTTCACTTTTCCTTCTCCTTTTTATTTTTGCTGGTTTAAGCTCATCAAGAATTCCGCGTTTGATTTGGCCTTGCCCAGCCTGTCGATCAGCAATTCCATCGCCTCGTCGGAATTCATCTCGTTTAAGACTTTCCTTATTATCCAGACCCGCTTTAACTCGTCTTCCTTGAGCAAGAGGTCTTCCTTCCTGGTATTGGAACGCTTGATGTCTATAGCGGGGTAGATCCTCTTCTGAAAAAGGTTTCTGTCCAGCTGCAATTCCATGTTGCCAGTCCCCTTGAACTCCTCAAATATGACCTCGTCCATACGGCTTCCGGTATCCACGAGCGCGGTCGCTATGATCGTAAGTGAGCCGCCTTCTTCCACCGCTCTGGCAGCGCCGAAGAACCTCTTGGGCTTATGCAAAGCGCTTGAATCCACGCCTCCCGAAAGTATCTTTCCACTGTGCGGCGCCACGGTGTTATAGGCGCGCGCCAAGCGCGTTATCGAGTCTAGGAGTATGACGACGTCTTTCTTGTTCTCGACAAGCCTCTTGGCCTTCTCGAGGACTATCTCCGCTACCTGGATATGCCTCTCGGCGGGTTCGTCGAAGGTCGAGCTTACGACCTCGCCTTTTACCGAGCGCTGCATATCGGTGACCTCCTCCGGCCTCTCATCGATGAGCAAGACGATAAGTATGACTTCGGGATAATTATTCATTATGGAGTTGGCTATCTTCTGCAGGAGTATCGTCTTTCCGCTATACGGCTGCGCCACTATAAGGCCTCTCTGTCCTTTCCCTATCGGCGTCAATAAGTCCATTATCCTCATCGAGATCTCGTTCGGTTCCGTCTCAAGGACATACCTCTCATAGGCGTAAAGGGGGGTCAGGTTATCGAAGAGCGTGCGTTCCTTCATCGATTCGGGGTGTTCCATATTGACGACCTCTACCTTCAATAACGCGAAATACCTCTCGCCTTCCTTAGGCGGACGGATCTGGCCGCTGACCGTGTCGCCCGTGCGCAGGTCAAACCGCCTTATCTGGCTGGGGGACACATAGATATCGTCAGGCGAGGGCAGATAATTATAATTTGACGACCGCAGGAAACCGAAACCGTCCGGCAGGATCTCAAGCACTCCCTCGCCGAACATAAACCCTTCCTTCTCGGCCTGCGCCTGAAGTATCTTGAAGATAAGTTCCTGTTTCTTGAGCCCGCTTATGGAGTTGATGTTCAGGTCCTTCGCGGCCTTTGTCAGCTCCTGGATCGTCATCTTCTTTAATTTCGCTATGTTGAAACCCGTCCCCGAAGGCTCCTTCGCCGCGGGCGCCTCTTTTGCCCCGTTTGCCTGCTTCGTCCCGTTTGTCTGTTTCGTACCGTTTGTCTCTTCGTTGTTATTCTTCATTCCATTCCTCCTCTTCCATAAAAACCTTAAACGTACCCGCTTCCTTTTGAGCTAAAGTCAACGCCTCGACGACGCACCCGATGAATTCGTCCGTCGAGAAGGCGAAAGAAAAATAATGCGCTATCCCGATCGAAACGGAGATCCTGATCTTGTGCGAGGCGAATTCATGAGTTTTTATCGCGCTTAAGATCTGGCGCGCTTTCTCTTTGGCCTCCTTAAGCGTCGCATCGCGCATGAGGATCAAAAATTCGTCTCCTCCGAACCTCGTCAGGAGGTCCCTGGGGCCGATCATACTCATGAGGATCTTTGATGCGGTCTCCAGGACCTCATTTCCGGTGGACCTTCCGTACCACCGGTTGATCCTCTCGAGATTATCTATATCGATGAGCAATAATACGACCGGCGGCAGCGACCTTTTGTCCTTGGACAAAGAGATCTCGTCCTTTACGACCTCGAGTATGTCCTCTATCCTGTGAAAACAGTTTATCCCCTCGCCAGCTTCTTCCATATCTCTACCGCCTGTCTTTCGGTCGCGCTTAACGAGCCCTTATTGTCTATGATAAAATCCGCGGCTTTCTTTTTTTCTCTAAGCGGCATCTGGGCCTTTATGCGCTGCAGGACCTCGCCGCGCGTAAGGCCGAATTTCCTGATCGCGCGCTTGATCTGGACATCGCGCCCGGCCGTCACAACCACCAACTTATCCACCTTCGACTTCCCCCCGGACTCAAGGAGAAGAGGCACGTCCAGCACTACGACGGCCTTCGCGTTCGATCTTTTTATATCTTTGACCTTCTTCCCTATCTCCTTATAGACCAGCGGATGTATTATGCCGCATAATTTATCCAGGCGCCGCTTCTCGGAAAATACCTCTTTGGCAAGCGCCCTTCTCTTTATCCTGCCGTCTTTCCTTAATATGCCGTCTCCGAAATAATCCTTTATCCTCTTCCAAGCCGGCGTATTCGGCTCGATCAGACGGTGCGCGATCTCATCGGCATCGATGACAAAGGCGCCGAGTCTCCTGAATATCTTCGCGACCGTCGTCTTCCCGGTCCCCAAACTTCCGGTTATACCTATGATCAGCATACTTTTATGTTATCTTCTTGTACAGATCCGCGTATTTCTTTGCGGAACTATCCCATGAGAAGTCGCATCTCATCGCGTTCGCGACTAATTTCTTCCATAAGCCCCTCTGCCTGTAAACATCCGCGGCCCTCCTGACAGCGTTGAATAATTCGCCGGCGTCATATCTCTCAAAGACAAAACCGGTCCCGCGCGTGGTCTTCGGGTCGTACTCGGTTATCGTGTCGGCGAGGCCGCCCGTATTCCTGACCACGGGTATCGTGCCGTACCGCAGGGAGATGATCTGTCCCAGGCCGCAGGGTTCATATCTCGACGGCATCAAAAAGATATCGGCGCCCGCGTAGATCTCCTTTGCCAATAAAGCGTCGAATCTCAGGTTGATCGAGGCCTTGCCGGGAAACCTTCTTTTTATGCCCTCAAATAAATTGTGATATCTCTTTTCGCCGGTCCCCAGAAGGATAAACTGCACATCCATGCCTAACAGCGAACGGATGATCTGGGAAACAAGGTCCAGCCCTTTCTGGTCCGCCAGCCTTGAGATGATACCGATAAGCGGGGTATCCGGCTTCTCTTCCAGTCCCGCCTTCTTCTGAAGCGCCGATTTGTCCTTATATTTCCCGTCCGGCTTTAAGGCCGAGAAATGATATTTCAATTCTTTGTCCTTCGCGGGATCCCATTCGTTATAATCGATCCCGTTTAAGATCCCGAATAACGAGCCTTTCCTTTCGGAAAGCAGGCCGTTCAATCCGTATCCGAATTCGGGAGTCTGGATCTCTTTGGCATATGTGGGAGAGACGGTCGTGATGGTATCCGCGAATATCAGCCCGCCCTTTAATATGTTCACCATATCGTAGAACTCCAGCCGATGCATGGTAAAATAATCCCAGGGAAGCCCTGTCTTATGGAATTCGCCCTTCGGGAAAAGGCCCTGATAAGCGATATTGTGTATGGTCATTACCGTCTTTATCCCTGCGTAGAAAGGGTCCGCCCTGAATATCTCCTTAAGATATACCGGCACCAACCCTGTCTGCCAGTCGTTACAATGTATGATATCCGGTTTGAAATCTATCTCTTTTAAGAGTTCCAGGACCCTTCTCGAGAAGAAGGCGAACCTGTCAAGGTTATCGGCGTAATCGCCCCTCTCGTCTCCGTAGAGGTTATCCCTCATAAAATATCCGTCGTTCTCTATGAAATAGACCGGCACCCCGCCCTTTAATCTCGCTTCGCTGCCGAAGATATCGACGGATCTATACCTCGGCGTCGCCACCCTTATATCTACGCCCGCCTTACGAAGCGCCACCGGCAGACTTCCCGCTACGTCGGCCATCCCGCCGGTCTTAGAGAAAGGGGTTACCTCGCTCGAAACGAATAAGACCTTTAATTTCTTTTCGCTCTTCGCCATCTTCAGGCCGCCTCCAGCCAGTTCTTGCCGACTTTGATCTGGACTTTTATAGGCACCTTTAACTTCGCCGCCTGCTCCATCTTCGCCTTGACTATCTTCCTCATCTCCTCGACCTCGTCCTTCCGGACCTCAAAGACCAGTTCATCATGGACTTGGAGTATCATCCTTGACTTCAGCCCTTCGTCCTTTATCGTCCTGTGGATATTTATCATAGCGACTTTGATCAGATCCGCGGCCGAACCCTGTATGGGCGTGTTTACAGCCGTCCTCTCGGCAAACTGCCTTATCGAATTATTCTTGCTGTTCATCTCGGGAATGTACCTTCTGCGGTTCAGGATGGTCGTGGCATAGCCCTTTTCCCTTGCCTCATCGATCATCTCCTCAAGGCAAATCCTGACCTTGCCGTATCTCTCGAAGTACGCGTCTATGAACTCCTTTGCCTTGGATATATCTATCTTCAGGTCCCTCGAGAGGCCGTAGGGGCTCATCCCGTAGACTATCCCGAAGTTCACGGTCTTGGCGATAGAACGCATCTCCGGCGTCACATCGGCCTCGTCCACGCCGAATACAAGAGAAGCCGTATGCGCGTGGATATCCCTGTCCTCCTGAAACGCCTCCATGAGTTCCTTATCGCCGGAGAAATGGGCCAGCACCCTGAGTTCGATCTGCGAATAATCCGCGGACATTATCATGCAATCTTTCTCCCCCGCGATAAAGGCCTTTCTTATCTGCCTTCCAATCTCGGTCTTGACCGGTATATTCTGCAGATTGGGATCGGAAGAACTTAAGCGTCCCGTCGCGGTCACGGTCTGATTGAAGGAGGTATGGACGCGGCCCGTCTTCGGATTTATCAATTCGGGCAAAGCGTCGACATAGGTCGATTTCAATTTGGAAAGTTCACGGTATCTCAATAGTGATGCCGGAAGCGCGTGCACCGTCGAGAGGACCTCCAGAACCTCCACATCGGTCGAGGGACCGGTCTTGGTCTTCTTGACGACGGGAAGCCCCAGCTTCTCGAACAATATCTCGCCTAACTGCTTCGGCGAATTTATATTGAACTCTGAGCCGGCCATCCCATATATATCGGACGTAAGCTTCTGCAGCTGCTTATCCATGTCTTTGGACATAGCCGAGAGGAAATCAACATCGATGGCCACACCGGCCAGTTCCATGTCCGTAAGGCAATCCACCAGCGGCATCTCCACGTCATAAAATAACTCGCTTAAGTCCTTCTCGTCGAGCTGCGGCTCAAGCACCTGCTTCAGCCTGAAGGCGGCGTCCGAATCCTGGCAGCAATAGTTCTTTATGGGCTCCGTATCCACCTCTTTCATCGTGATCTTTCCTTTACCCTTACCGAGCAGATCGGTAATGGGGGTCTTTCTCAGCTGCAGATATTCCTGTAGGATGTCCTCTAGATTGTGGTTTAATTTTGACGGATTTAAAAGATATGACGCCACCATGGTGTCGAAGAGCATGCCGTTTAAATTGACGCCGTTAACCGCCAGGAGGGCTTTCTCGAATTTTATGTTCTGCCCTATCTTGGTCTTTTTGGCGTCTTCGATCACGGCTCTTAAGTTAGACAATAAATACTTCGCTTCAAAACCTTCCCCTTCATCCCGTATCGGCACATAATAAGCCAGCGCCTCCTTCCAGCAGAACGAGACCCCAACAAGTTCGCACGACAGGGAGTCGGTGCCCGTCGTCTCAAAGTCCAAAGCGAATTCCTTCTGTTTTTCCAACCCTTTTATTAATTCTTTTAGGCCGTTCTCATCGCTTACAAGCTCATATTGGCCTTCCAGCTGTTTCCCTGCGGGCGCAAAATCCTTAAGCAGGGTCTTGAACTCAAGTTCGGTGAAGAGTTCGTATAATCTGCCGCTATCTGGCTCTTTCAGTCTTAAGTCGTCAAAATCGATCTCTACGGGGACGTCGACATCGACGGTCGCCAGTTCCCTGCTGAGCCTCGCCTGTTCCGCGTCATCTTTTAATTTCTTGCGCAGGCTCTCGGATTCGTTCTTGTCTATGCCCGATAGCACCTTCTCCAGACTTCCGAACTTCTCGATCAACTGTCTCGCCGTGACCTCTCCTATGCCGCCCACACCCGGTATATTATCCGAGGAATCGCCCATCAGCGCTATCAAGTCCACCATCTTATCGGGTCCCACGCCGTAGCGCTCTTTGACTTTTTCCTCGTTGTATATCAGCCCGTCTTTATGGACATTGTAAACCTTGATATGGGAATCCACTAATTGGAGCATGTCCTTGTCGCCGGTCACGATATATACCTCGTATCCTTTCTTCTCCGCTTTCCTCGCGAGTGTCGCGAGGACGTCGTCCGCCTCATAACCCTGCATCTCAAAGAGGGGTATGTTATAGGCCCTGACGACCTCTTTTATTATAGGCATCTGCTCTATAAGTTCATCCGGCATCGGCTTCCTGTGGATCTTATAGTCCTCGAATTTCTTGTGCCTGAAGGTCGGCCC
>JAGUXU010000156.1 GCA_020061685.1 Candidatus Omnitrophota bacterium | reverse complement strand
TAGAAGTTATGACGATTACAAGAATATAGAGAAACGTTACGGCAACGTTAAATTCGCTTTCGACGGGATGGTTGTGAAGGCGTAGCCGCGCAGAGGCATGATGACAAAATTTTCTATCTTCTTAGTAATTTTATTGCTTGCGGCATTGTTTATTTTGCCGCATGCAAATTCTATTGCCCGGCATATATATAAGTATAGCCACAGGCTTGAAAGCCAAGCTATCGAAAAATTTCCATTAGAATATCAGATTAAAGACATCCCATGGATTTCTTATAAGAAATGGTATTGTATGTCGGCGTTACTTCAAATGATCGCCTACAAACATGGGATTATAAAAGAAGAGATTGGATATTACAATTTTTTAATGGGATGGACATACGGCGCATCCTTTATCCGACGTTATAATGAATTCGGTCCCTACGCGTCTGCCCTTAAAGGATTTGAGGTTGCTGCACCATATTTAAGCCTAAAGATGAGATATTTAGTGACCGATAACCCGGATATTTTTCTTAAAGCGCTGAAGTTTTATATCTCAAGAGAATATCCTGTAGCGGTTACTCTAAATGCAGCGGTATTACGTGATGGATTAGGCCGCTTTGACCATGGAGAGCTTTTGGTGGGGTATGATCTATCAGGTTTTTACTACTATGAAACAGGCAGGGTTGACCGTTTTGTGGAAGGGGGAAAAGGTATAAAAGTCGATAATCAAACTCTTTTTGACGCCGTCGAAGATTATAACCAAAAATATTTTCCATGGAAGTTCGCGTTAATTATTTTTGAGGAAGAGAAGGACAAAGAAAAGGATATAGGCAAAATATGGATCAGAAACGGGAAGTCGCTGATTGGCGGAAAAAACAGAATAAGCTCTTCGGGGTCGTTGGCTATCAGGGAATTTTCCGACAATTTCACAAAGGCCCTATTGCATACTGAAGAAGAGTTTATCGAAGCCACCTATTATACCAGATCGGATAACGCGGAATTTCTTAAGAGATGTTTTCCCGTCGATAAAGATATTGAACAGGTATCCGATTTACTTAAGAAAGCAGGCGAATATTATCAGCAGGCATATGAAAAATATAAACAAGGTCTTTATTGTGACAAAAAAGACCTCGACATCATCAAGTCGTTGTTGTATAAAGGTTCTTATTTGGAAGAAGAGGCCGGCAGAATATTTATTAAAAAAGCGAAAAAATGCGGGATTGCGATGAATTAAGTAAGTTTTGAAATGGCTTCAAAAAACTTAACTATGACTGATATGATTCCTATAGTCGTTGATTTTCCCCTTCGCGGCGAATGGGCGGCGGCGACTACCCCCGCGCATAAGATTCCCAGCCACGGCACGCATATCTTCGCGCAAATGTACGCATATGATTTCGTACGCTTGGACGGGACAAGAGACGGCATTCATTTTCATACAAAAGGCATGCTTGAATATCTGATGGGGCATGTTAGTCTTGAGGATTGCCCAAGCTGGGCGCAGCCGATTTTCGCGCCGTTCGATGCTTTGGTAGTCGAGGTCAAAGACGGCATACCGGAACGCGTGAATCTAAGTCTCATCCGCGATACCTTCGTAGTTCTTAAAAATGCGGTTGATTTTAAAATATCTGACTACCTTAGATATACCGGTAACTTCATCGTCCTAAAGGGGAAAGACGCGTTTGCGGCCTTGGCGCATATCAGATGCGGCAGTATCCGGGTGCGCGCCGGCGAAAGAGTAACCGCAGGACAGTTATTGGCCGAAGTAGGCCACTCAGGGAATTCAACCGCTCCGCACTTGCATTTTCAATTGATGGACTCGCCGGATATGCGTAAGGCAAAGGGTATTCCGTGCTGTTTTCTGGAATATGAAGTTTACGAGAACGGCCGGTGGCGGAAGATCGCAAACGGCGTACCAAAGAGGTGGGAACGCATCAGAGCGCTTTGATAAACAGGGGAAATTAAGGTGGTAGAGCTTAAGCCGATGAACAATGAAGTAGCCAGAGCGCTATACAAGAAGATGAAATATATTGAGACGGACGTTACTATGGTGAAGAGATTATAAGATATCCCTCTTCGTAATGATAATGGATTCCCGCTTTCCCGCCATAAAGCACTAGCGGACAGGCACGGGAATGACAAGCCGCGTAATATCCCTTGACGCAACCCCTTTAATTACCTATAATAAAAATTTGATATGTTTATCAAAAGACCGCATTCTACTATAGAGATCGCGAGGCTTACGCATCCCAAGCAGATATTGGGGCTTGCGACAAAAGCCGGCATAAACGGCGACGAGCTTGAGCTATACGGGAATTACAAGGCCAAGGTGAGCCTTGGCGTCTTGCAAAGATTAAAGCAAAGGCCCGACGGAAAGCTCATCCTCGTCTCCGCCATGACGCCGACAAGGCACGGCGAAGGGAAAACATGCGTCTCTATAGGCCTGACCCAGGCCCTGGGGCGGCTTAAGAAGCGCGTCTTTCTATGCCTGCGGGAACCGTCTTTAGGCCCGGCGTTCGGCATGAAGGGCGGCGGCTGCGGCGGGGGATACGCCCAGATACTGCCGATGGAAGATGTAAATCTTCATTTTACCGGCGATATCCATGCGGTCACGGCGGCGCACAATCTATTAAGCGCGATAATCGATAATCACCTCGCGAAGGGAAACGAGCTTAAATTAGACCCGAAGAGGATAATCTGGCGCAGGGCGATAGACCTATGCGACAGGAGCCTGCGTGACATACAGGTAGGATTAAGCGAGGGCGCGGTAAGGAGGCGGGAGAGTTTTGATATCACGGCCGCCTCGGAGGTAATGGCCTGCCTGGCGCTTACGACAGGATATAAAGATCTAAAGGAGAGATTAAGCAGGATAATCGTCGGATTTACGACAAAGGGAAGGCCCGTCTCGGCAGCCGAGTTAAAAGTCGTCGGCGCCATGACCGCGCTCCTTAAAGACGCGATAAAACCGAACCTCGTCCAGACCTTGGAGGGGCAGCCGGTATTGATCCATATGGGGCCGTTCGGCAATATCGCCCACGGCACGAACAGCGTCCTCGCGACTCAATTGGCGCTGAAGCTCGCGGATTATGCGGTCATAGAGACAGGCTTCGGGACGGACTTGGGACTCGAGAAATTCTGCGACGTCGTCTCGAGGCAGGGAAGAATAAAACCCGATTGCGCTGTCGTCGTGGCGACGGCCCGGGCGCTTAAGTCGCACGGCGGGTCAAGGGACGAGGACCTGGAAAAGGAAAATTTAGAGGCGATCGAGGCGGGACTTGCCAATCTCAGACGCCACATCGATAATGTCAAGAAATTCGGGATATGGCCGGTCGTCGCCATAAACAGGTTCCCGTCCGATAGCGACAAGGAACTTAACAGGATAAAGGAATTTTGCAGGAGCGAAGGGGTATTGGCCGAAATTGCGGACGTGGTAGCTTCGGGCGGCGAGGGCGGGATGAAGCTCGCCGAGGCGGTATTCGCCAGTCTGCAGGAACATCCTTCGAAGTTCAAGCCTCTTTACGCTCCGGAGCTTCCGATAAAGGAGAAGATAGACAAGATAGCCAAGGAGATGTACGGAGCGGAAGGTGTCGTCTATGTTGGGACGTCGGAGGACGATATAATGTTCCTGACGGAGAATGAGTTCGATAAATTGCCCGTCAACATGGCCAGGACGCACCTCTCATTTACGGATGACCCGAAGGTGAAGGGCGCGCCGGAGGGTTGGCGGCTTAAGGTGCGCGAGATAAAGGTCTCTGTCGGTGCCGGATTTTTGGTCGCCTTGACCGGGGAACTGAATCTCATGCCCGGGATGCCCAGGACGCCGATAGCCGAACGCATAGATATAGACGACGACGGGAACATAACGGGGTTGTTCTGATGCCGAATGAAGTAGCCCGCAGAAGCGAATCTTCGGCATCCCGAAGAACAACCTAAGAAGGAGCTGCATTCGGGATGAAGATCTGTGTCACTAATAGAATAGACCTTTTTATAAACGCGCTCGCAGCCAGAAGGCCTTCTCCGGGAGGCGGAGCGGCCGCGGCCTTGGCCGGCGCGACCGGCGCGGCGCTCGCCGTTAAAGTCGCAAATTATACGATAGGCAAGAAGAAATACGGCAAATATGAAAGAGAAACGATAGCGATAGCAAAGAAGATCGCAGAAATAAGGAATAAGATCGCCCGCGGCATAGAAGCCGACGCCAAGGCCTATAAAGAATATTCAAAGACAAAGAGCAAGGCATCATTGAGGAAGGCGACAAGATGCGTCGCCGATATCGCGAGATTTTCGAGGGAAGCACTTAAACTGTGCGCGAGGCTTAAGAGAATAGGAAACAAGAATCTGGCAGGCGACCTCTATGCAGCCGGACTTTTACTGGACGCTTCGGCGAAGGCTGCGGATAACCTGGTCAGATTAAATAAAAAATGGATGGGCCGTTAGATGCCGGCAAGATTATTGAACGGAAAGGCGTTGGCCGATAAGATAAAGGCGCAGTTAAAGCGCGAGGTGGCCGCTATCAGGAAAAGATACGGCAGGGTGCCTTCGCTCTCTATGATCCAGATAGGCAGCAATAAGGCGGCAGCCGTTTATATAAATTCACAAGAGCGGGCCGCGAGGCAAATAGGGATAGATTACAAAGTAGTGAAGTTAGGAAAGTCGGTCTCGCAGGAGACGCTGATAAGGCGGATCGGAAGGTTGAATAAAGACAGGCGGACGACGGCGATCATGCTGGAAATGCCTCTTCCGAAGACGCTGGACCTAAAGCGGGTACTTTATTCCATCGATCCCGGGAAGAATGCGGAGAAGATCAATCCGACGGCCTCGGCAGCGATGGAACTTATAACATCGACAGGCATAAGCCTCTTCGGGAGGGAAGCGGTCGTCGTGGGCCACGGAGAGCTTGTCGGAAAACCGATAGCCATGTCGCTATTGGATAAGCTCGCGACAGTGACAATCTGCCATATAGGCACGGCAAAGAGAGGGAATTTAAGGGCTCATATCGGACGCGCCGAGATACTCGTTGTAGCCGTCGGTAAGCCGAACGTAGTGAAGGGCGGCTGGATCAAGCGGGGCGCGGTCGTGGTCGATGTCGGGATAAATAAGGTCGGCGACAGGATAGTCGGCGACGTGGAATTTGAGTTGGCCAGGCGCAGGGCGGGTTTCATAACGCCTGTGCCGGGCGGCGTAGGGCCGCTTACGGTCGTGATGTCTATGCGCAGTTGCGTGGAGCTATTCAAGGAACAGATGAGGCCAAGAAGATGATAATTACGAAACAAAAACCCATAGAACAGATATTAAAATATCTTGAAGGATGCAAGAAAATTTTTATCGTAGGATGCGCCCAGTGCGCCACCGTCTGCAAGACCGGCGGCGAAGACGAGGTCAAGAAGATGAAAGAGATCCTTGAGCAGCATGGCAAGGAGGTCCTCGGGACCGAGGTATGGGACCCGCCGTGCCATCTGCTGGAGGTAAAGAGGAGAGCGCGCGACAAGAAGGACCTCATCTCCAAGGCGGACGCCATATTGTCGATGTCATGCGGCGACGGGACTTACACCATATTCCAGGGAACGCTTAAAAAAGTCTATCCCGCCAGCGATACTCTCTTTCTGGGTGTCGTGGAAAGGGCGGGCCGTTTCAGCGAAGCCTGTTCTTTGTGCGGAGACTGCACCCTGTCCCTGACAGGCAGTTACTGCCCGAATTCTCTTTGCCCCAAAGGGCTGCAGAACGGCCCATGCGGCGGCGCGAAAGACGGCAAATGCGAGATAAACCCGGATATCGATTGCGGCTGGATATTGATCTATAAACGCCTTAAGGAGATCGGTGAGCTGGACAAGATGAAACAGATACAGCCGCCCAAAGACCATTCAAAGGCCGTCAAGCCGAAGAAGATCGTCTTAAGCAACGTAACTAAAAGCAGGATTTGATAAAATGACCTTTAAAGACAAGATAAGATCCGACAAATTCATAGTGACCAGCGAGATAGGTCCGCCCAAGGGCATCGACGTAAAGGAATTGATCGAGGACGCGGTGCTTGTCAAAGGCAAGGTAGACGCGCTGAACGTGACTGACTTGCAGAGTGCTGCGATGAGGCTCGGTTCGCTCGCCGTATCGTATCTCTTGAAGAAAGAGGGGATAGAGCCGATATATCAGTTGACATGCCGCGACAGGAATAGGCTGGCGCTTCAATCGGACGCGCTTTCTGCTGCGGTGCTGGGCATAGAAAATATACTTGTGCTTACGGGAGACCATCCTTCCCGCGGTGACCATCCCGAGGCGAAGGCGGTGTATGATCTCGATTCGGTGCAGCTGATAGAAACTTTAAGAAAACTGGAATCCGGAAAGGACTTGGCGGGAAAAGAACTGAAGGGGGCGCCTAAATTCTGCGTGGGGGCGGTCGTCAATCCCGGCGCCGATCCCCTCGAGCCTGAACTCATAAAGTTTGAGAAGAAGATAAGAGCGGGAGCGGAATTCTTCCAGACGCAGGGCGTCTATGACGTCAAGACCTTCGCCAAATTTGTAGAACAAGTCAAAGGATTTGATACCTGCATAATCGCCGGCATCATAGTGCTTAAGTCCGCGAACATGGCCAGATACATGAACAAGAACGTCGCCGGGATATTTGT
>JAGUXU010000029.1 GCA_020061685.1 Candidatus Omnitrophota bacterium | reverse complement strand
GGGCTTGAGTCTAACGGACTTCACTCTAACGGATATTCCCTGGTCAGGAAGGTATTTTCGCGCCCGGAATTAAGGGCGCTCGCAAAGGAATTATTGAGGCCTACGAGGATCTATGTAAAACCGGTCCTGGAATTGAAGAAGAAGATAAAGATCAAAGGCATAGCGCATATAACGGGCGGAGCGTTTTTAGAGAAGGTCCCGCGGATAGTGCCGAAGGATAAAAAGCTTGTAATAGTAAAGGGAAGCTGGGCAGTCCCCGAGATCTTTATGCGGATACAGGAAAAAGGAAAGATAGGCGAGACGGAGATGTTCCGCACGTTCAATATGGGGCTGGGCATGGTCATCGTGGTCCGTCCCGAAGATTTCAGGGCCGCGAAGAAGGTCCTTGACAGGCATGGGATAAAATCGTGGGTCGTCGGCTCTATCGAGAAAGGCCGAGGCGGGGTAAAGATAATATGCGGGTTCTAGTCATAGGCTCGGGCGGACGGGAACATGCCCTTGTCTGGAAATTGGCTCAGTCAAAGGACATTGATAAGGTCTATTCTGCCCCCGGAAACGGCGGCATCTGCGATATAGCCGAGTGCGCCGATATAAAAGCCGAGGATATTGACGGGCTGCTTGATCTCGCGGTCCGGCAGAAGGTGGAACTTACCGTCGTAGGGCCCGAAGCGCCGCTCGCGAGGGGCATCGTGGACAAGTTTAACGCGAAGGGCATAAGGATATTCGGCCCCACTAAGGCGGCCGCGCAGATAGAGTCAAGCAAGGTCTTTATGAAATCGCTTATGAAAAAATACAATATCCCCACCGCGGATTTTGAGGTCTTCACGAGCAGCGCCCCGGCGAAGGACTATATAAAAGGGCTCAAGCGCAAGTTCGTCGTAAAGGCCGACGGCCTTGCCGCGGGTAAGGGTGTCGTCGTCTGCGCGACGAAAGAAGAAGGACTGGCGGCGATAGACGCCATAATGGATAAGAAGATATTTAAGGATGCAGGCAACAAAGTTATCATAGAGGAATGCCTTGAGGGCGAAGAGGCCTCCATCATCGCCGTCACAGACGGGGAAGACGCGGTACCGCTCTCCTCGGCGCAGGACCATAAGAGGATCTACGACGGCGATAAAGGGCCCAATACCGGCGGGATGGGCGCGTATTCTCCGGCACCGGTAGTCTCGGACGATGCGCTCGGCGGGATCATGAAAGATGTCATAGATCCGACGATAGATGCGATGCTGAAAGAAGGCATCCAATATAAGGGCGTTCTATACGCGGGGCTGATGCTGACCAAATCGGGCCCGAAGGTCCTGGAATTCAATTGCCGATTCGGCGACCCGGAGACCCAGGCGGTATTGCCGAGGCTAAAGGACGACCTTGTCGACCTTATCGATGCCTCTATAGACGACGAGATAGACCTTCTTTCCCTCCAATGGGATACGAGGCCGTGCGTCTCGGTCGTCGTGGCCTCCGGCGGATATCCCGGCGAATACAAGACCGGCTTTGAGATAGAGGGGCTGGAAGGCCTTAAGAGATTAAAGGATGTTCACGTCTTTCATGCGGGCACCAAAAAGACGGGGGACAGGATCGTCACCTCCGGCGGCCGGGTATTGAACGTGACCGCGCTGGGATCCGATATAAAAGACGCGATAGATAAGTGTTATAACGCGGTCAATCTTATCGAGTTCGAGGGAATGCATTTCAGGAGGGATATAGGTTACAGGGCGCTCAAGAGAACGTAAAGCGCAAAGCGAAAAATGTAAAACGGAGGAGTTATGAATAAGCCAAAAATCGCTATTATATTAGGTTCGGATTCGGATCTACCGACGATGGAAGGATGCTTTAAGGTCTTGAGGGATTTCGCGGTACCCTTCGAGCTGAAAGTGCTCTCGGCGCACAGAAGCCCTGCTTTGGTCCATGCTTTCGCGAAGTCAGCCGCTAAGCGCGGCATAAAAGCGATAATAGCCGGCGCCGGAGGCGCGGCGCATCTGGCGGGTGTCGTCGCTTCGCTTACTAGATTACCGGTCATCGGCGTGCCGATGGAGACGAAGAGCTTAAGAGGGATAGACTCGTTATTGTCGACCGTGCAGATGCCGTCGGGCGTCCCTGTTGCCACTATGGCAATAGGCAAAGCCGGCGCTAAGAACGCGGCTATATTCGCGCTTCAGATCCTGGGCTTGACCGAACCGAAGACCGCGAAGAAATTAGAGGCGTTTAAGAAAAGGTTATCGGCAGAGGTCGCGGCTAAGAACAAGAAATTTAAATGAGGACCATCTTATTAAGGTTAGATCCAGCCAGACCGCAGCCCGGAAAGATCAAGACCGCGGCTTCTGTCTTAAGGAGCGGCGGATTGGTCGCGTTCCCGACGGAGACCGTCTACGGGCTGGGCGCTAACCTCCTGGATAAAGGCGCTGTTGCGAAGGTATACAGGATAAAGAAGCGCCCCAGGAATAAACCCTTGACGGTCCATATCGCCGATATAAAGGCGGTAAAGAAGATGGCCGGAAGCATACCGCCTGGCGCGAAGAAATTAGCGGACAGATTTTGGCCCGGCCCGCTGACTTTAGTGCTGCGGGACAAACGCGGCAGGAAGTCGGGTTTCAGGATGCCGGACAACAGGATAGCGTTCCTTTTGATAAAAAAAGCGGGTATCCCGGTCGTGGCGCCCAGCGCGAACATCTCCGGCAACCGGCCGCCCAAGAGCGCCAAAGAGGTCTTAAGGGACCTGGACGGAAAGATAGATATGGTGCTCGACGGCGGAAAGACAAGGGTAGGGGTCGAGTCTACGGTGGTCGATATGAGCGGGAAGAACTTTAAGATCCTGCGCGAAGGCGCGATCTCAAGGACGGAAATAGAGGAGATGCTGGGATGATCAAGACGGTCCTCTTTATCTGTACCGGCAATTCCTGCCGCAGCGTCATGGCCGAGGGGCTCTTAAGTAAATACCTCAAGGACCATGGTTGCGGGATAAAGGTGGTTTCGGCGGGCATCTCCACGCTGCCCGGGATGATGGCAAGCTCCAACGCCATCGAGGTGATGCGGAGAGAAGGAATCGATATCTCCGCCCATCGGGCGCAGCCGGTGACTCAGGAGATGATCAAAGAAGCCGATCTGATATTGGGCATGGAACCGGCCCATATCGAGATGATATTGAGCATCGTTCCCGGGGCGAAAGAAAAGACGCATCTCTTGCTGGAATACGCCTACGGTAAGGAGGCCGGCGCGAAGATGAACCTTTGGATCGTCGATCCCATCGGCAAACCGAAGGAGGTCTACGAGTCGGTCATGATGACGCTAAAAGAAGCGATAGAAAAACTGGGAGATAAGATATGCGGATCGCGATAGGCGCCGATCACGGCGGGTTTGATCTGAAGGCGAAGATAATAAAATACCTGAAGGTAAAAAGGCATACGGTCAAGGATTTCGGGACGTATTCTCCCGAGCCCTGCGATTACCCTAAATACGGTTTTACCGTCGCGCGCGCCGTCGCCGCCGGGAAATATCCACGCGGGATCCTGATCTGCAAGAGCGGGATAGGGATGTCGATAGTCGCGAATAAGGTCCGCGGCATAAGGGCGGCCCTGGTGGACAGCGCGGAGGCCGCCAGGTCTTCCCGCGAGCACAACGATTCAAACGTCATCGTCCTCGGCTCAAAGACCACGAATATATATAAGGCGAAACGGATCATAGATGTGTGGCTTAAGACCAGGCGTCTGGGCGGAAGGCATTTAAGAAGGGTCAATCAGATAAAAGCGTTGGAGGATAAATGATGGGTACTCTGAATAAAGTCGATCCGGAGATCTACGAGGCGATACTCAGCGAAGCCCGCAGGCAGGAGCAGAACCTAGAATTGATAGCCAGCGAGAACATCTGCAGCAGCGCTGTCCTGGAAGCCCAGGGTTCCGTCCTGACGGATAAATACGCGGAGGGGTATCCCGCGGCGCGCTGGTACGGCGGCTGTGAGTATATCGACGTCGCCGAGAGACTCGCGATAGAGCGTGCCAAGGAACTCTTCAAGGCGGAACACGCGAATGTCCAGCCGCACTGCGGTTCCTCGGCAAATATGGCAGTGTATTTCGCGGCGCTTAATATGGGCGATACGGTCATGGCGCTTGACCTCGCCTGCGGCGGCCATTTAACGCACGGGCATAAAGCGAACTTCTCCGGGAAATATTTCAAGATCGTGCCGTATCTTGTCGACCGCAAGACCGAGACGCTCGACTACGACGAGATCCTGCGGCTCGCGCAGGAGCATAAACCGAAGATGATACTGGCCGGGGCGTCCAATTATTCCCGCGCCATAGATTTTAAGAGATTCAGGGATATATGCGATAAGGTCGGCGCTTTCCTCATGGTGGATATGGCGCATTTCGCGGGCCTGGTCGCGGCAGGTATACATCCCGACCCCGTCCCCTACGCCGAGTTCGTGACCACGACGACGCACAAGACGTTAAGGGGCCCCCGCGGCGGGATGATCCTCTGCAAGAAGGAGTTTGCCAGGAAGATAGACGCGATGGTCTTTCCCGGGATACAGGGAGGACCGCTTATGCACGTCATCGCGGCGAAGGCGGTCTCGTTTAAAGAAGCGCTGCAGCCCAAGTTTAAGGAATATCAGAAGCAGATCCAGAAGAACGCGCGCGCTTTAGCCGAGGCGTTCCAGAAACGCGGCTACAGGATAGTTTCCGGCGGCACCGACACACACCTCTTCTCCGTTGACTTGAACAGCAGGGGTTTCAACGGAAAGGACGCCCAGGAGGCGCTTGATAAGGCGAGGATAACAGTGAACAAGAACACGATACCCTACGACCCGAACCCTCCCGGAAAGCCCAGCGGCATAAGGATAGGCGTGCCCGCGGTCACGACGCGCGGCATGAAAGAACCGGAGATGGGTGAGATAGCGGGCTTAATGGACAGTGTCTTAACTAATTGCACGGACGAGGCGGCGATAGGCCGCGTCAGGCAAAAAGTGGGAGATCTTGTCGCGAGATTTCCTCTTCGGCGGGATTTAATATGAAAAAAGAGATCAGG
>JAGUXU010000097.1 GCA_020061685.1 Candidatus Omnitrophota bacterium | reverse complement strand
GCGCCGATCTCTTTGGCGAACGCCTCTGTCACTACCGCGCCACCGACTATAGTCTTAAGATTAAGTTTCTGTCTCTTTAATTCCCTGATGACGCGTTCCATCTGGATCATTGTCGTCGTCATGAGCGCGCTTAACCCTATTATATCGGCTTTATTCTTTACGGCTTCCTTTATTATGACGTCCGAGGGAACGCTCCTGCCCAGATCATGTATCTTATAACCGTGGTTCTCGAGGACCGAGATGACGATATTCTTCCCGATATCATGTATATCGCCCTCCACCGTCGCGATGACGATCGTCCCTTTGCTCTCTTCGTCCCCGGGCTTTATCTCTTTCTTTAACCGGCCGAACGCGCGCTGCACCGCCTCGGCAGACAGTATCACTTGCGGCAGGAAGTATTCCCTCTTTCCAAACTTCTCCCCGACTGTCTCCAGCGCCGGTATTAATATGGAATTGTTTATCTCTAACGGCGCGATGCCGCCTGACAGCGCCTCTTCCACGTATGAGACGATATTATCCTTATCGCCGTAGAGGACCGCTTCTTTAAGGCGATGCCTGATATCCCTTGGTTTACCCCCTTCTGCCCGCGCTTCTTTCTTGACTATCTCCTGAGCCGGACTTAGAGCGTCCTTTAAGAATTTCTTTACTTCGGCCTCGGTCGTCTTGCGCTTTGCCTTCGCTTTCGCGACACGGAACATGTTATCATCGCTCGGGTTTATAATGGCGATGTCCAGTCCGAATGCCAGCGCCAGCGAGAAGAAATCCGCGTTTATCTTCCTCCTATTCGGAAGCCCGAATGAGACGTTGCTTACCCCAAGAGATGAAGAAAATCCCTTCTTCTTCAATTCCCTTATCGCGTGAAGCGTCTCTCCGGACTGCTCCGGCTTAGCCGAAATAGCGAGGGTAAGCGGGTCGACGATTATATCTTCCTTCGCTATGCCCAAAGAGACTGCCTTATCGATGACTCGTTTGGCGACCTTAAGGCGCGCCCTCGAATTCTTCGGGATGCCGCATTTATCAAGCGAGAGGACGAGGATCGCGGCTCCGTATTTCTTCACAAGCGGCAGGATAGATCTTATCTTATCTTCTTCTCCGTTTACGGAATTTACGAGCGGTTTTCCGGCGGTTTCTTTCAGCGCCGCCTCTATAGCGAAGGGACTTGCGCTGTCTATCGCGACCGGCGCCTCGCTCACCGCCTCTACCGCGCAAACCGCAGAGGCTATGGCAACGGTTTCATCGCCTCCCGGCACGCCCACATTTACATCCAATATATCCGCGCCTTTGTTTGTCTGCTCTATCGCCTCGCGCCGGATTATTACCGTCTTCCCGTTCCTTATCTCCCCCTGTAATTCTTTCCTGCCGGTGGGGTTTATCCTTTCTCCGATTATCAAAGGCCTTGTCTTCGCGTTAAGCTCGACTACCTTGGTCCTGGATGACAGCCTGAACGCGGGAACATAAATCCTTTTCGCGGGCTTTCTGCCCTTTAACGCGGATTTAAGCTCTTTTATGTGGTCGGGCGTCGTTCCGCAGCATCCGCCGATCAGATTGACGCCGAGTCTCGCGAACTCGACTGCGTATCTCGCGAAGGACTTGGGAGTCTCGGGAAAATAGGTCTTCCCGTTTCGCAACTCAGGAAGTCCCGCGTTCGGAAGGCACGATATGAATTTATTTGTGCGCGGCGTTATTTCTTTTACGACCTTTAACAGTTCCTTCGGGCCTGTCGAGCAGTTGGTCCCTATTATATCCGTGCCGAGCGATTGAAACAGGACAGCGAAGGCCGACGGTGGGGTGCCGTAAGTGCTGCGCTCTCCGCCCTCAAACGTCATCTGCGCCTGGACCGGGATATCGCCGGCCTCTCTTGCGGCTATAAACGCGGCTTTCAATTCTTTTATATCGGCGAAGGTCTCCAGAATTATAATATCGCATCCGCCTTCCTTGAGAGCTTTTATCTGTTCCCTGAAGAGTCCGACCGCTTCGTCAAAAGACAGGTCTCCCAGCGGGGTCAACTGCCTGTCAAGAGGACCGACCGAGCCCGCGACATAGGCCTTGCCGGCGGCCGCTTCTCTTGCGATCCTTGCTGCCTCGTGATTTATCCTGCGGGACTCTTTATCGAGCCCGTAAGTCTTAAGTTTTAATCTGTTGGCGCCGAAGGAATTCGTCTCGATGATATCGGCTCCGGCCTTTATGTAGTCCGAGTGGATAGACTTTATGACGCCTGGCCTCGAGAGATTTAATTCCTCGGGGCATGCTCCCGCCTTCAGAGCGCCGCTCTCCTGCAGCAAAGTCCCGGTCGCCCCATCATAGATCAATATCTCATTTTTTAGTCGGCTTAATATATCCTTCATATACCTCCCTTATCGGGCGCGGCCCCTTCCTGATGAGGCCTATACAGGCAGTAACCGATTTCTCCGGAATCATTATGCAGCTCTTTATGACCTTGACGCCCACTTTATTCGCCTTTAAAAGCTTCAATATCCTCGTCTGGTCGAATATCGTCCAGTCGCCGTACCCGGGGCTGAACCTTATGACCGCCGAATAACCTTCGCTGCCCGCTTTTTTACGGATCAGGTCATCGACTTTTTCGGCGAGCGCCTCGGCTGCTTCCGAGCCGACGGCATCCAGAACCGTCGCGCGCGCTATCTCGCCTTTGGCGGCATAATCGTTGACCTTCTGCGACAACTGGCCGCCTATAGTGCAGACAAACAGCGCTACCCTGGAGGCGCCTTTCAGGTGCGCGGCCAGAGAGCGGCTTTTTATAACGAACCCCTTGCCGTGGATCCTGAGCCCGTCCCGGGAGACATCCGCATCGAATATCTCATAAGAGGCCTTCGGCTCGATAAGGGCATAGCCCTCTTCTATTACCCCGGCTATAAAAGCGAAGATCTTCTTGTCTGCCTTCGTCTTATATTTTGCGAATTTGAGGCGAGAGAGGACTAGGTCCGTCGGGATCTTTATCGAGATGTTTTTTAAGAACGTGGTCTTATCTCCGTTTAAAGTCCGGCCGCGTCCAGTATGCGGGGAACCAGCTTATGCCAGCCTATAGACATGATATGAACGCCGTGCGCCAGGCCTTTCAGTTCCTTTATCGTGCGCGCCGCGATCTCCATCGCCTTTGCCTTTGTGTCGGCGGCGCCCTCTATCTCCTTGATCAGGTCATCGGGGACAAATATCCCGGCGACGTTCTTGTTCATGTATCTGGCCATGTTCGCGGACTTAAGCACTATGATGCCGGCGATTATGCAGGTATCAGATCCTTTGACTTGCTCCATAAATTTGGCGAAGGTCTTGACGTCATAGACGCCCTGCGTCTGGAAGAATTCCGCTCCCGCCTTTATCTTCTTCTCAAATTTGATGAGTTCGGGCTCAAGCGGATCGGCGCCGGGATTAACGACCGCCCCCACGCAGAACTTGGGCGCTCCTTTTAGTTCCTTTCCCGCCATATCCTTTCCCGATTGCAACCCCTTTAAGGCCCCTATCAACTGTACGGAATCGAGGTCATATACCGCCTTCGCCTCGGGATGGTCCCCGCGGGAAGGATGGTCTCCGGTCAGCACAAGTATATTCTCTATGCCCAGCACCGCAGCGGAAAGCGCGTCCGATTGAAGCGCCAGCCTGTTCCTGTCGCGGCACGTCAACTGATATATCGGCTCTATCCCCTCTTTCTTCAAGAGATACGATACGGCGAGCGAACCCAGCCTCATCGCAGCGCTCTGCAAGTCAGTCACGTTCAGCGCGTCTACCTTGCCTTTGACAAGCACCGCGTCCTCAATCAATTCCTTTACGTCGATGCCCTTGGGCGGACCTATCTCGCTGGTCACTATGAATTTGTCGGATCTTATCTTGTCTTTAAAGGTCATTTATCAAATCCTGCTTTTAGTT
>JAGUXU010000005.1 GCA_020061685.1 Candidatus Omnitrophota bacterium | reverse complement strand
GGAGGATTGAGTTGCCGGTCACCTGGACGAGAAAAGACCTGCTGGGGCTGGAGGAATTATCGGCGGCGGAGATAGAACTGATACTCCAGACTGCCGATTCTTTCAAGGAGATATCTCAGAGGCCCATAAAGAAAGTTCCCACGCTGCGCGGCAAGACGGTGGTCCTCTTCTTCTTTGAGCCGTCGACAAGGACGCGCACCTCTTTTGAATTAGCCGCCAAGCGCATGAGCGCCGATATTTTAAATATCCAGACCAGCGCCTCAAGTTTGGTGAAGGGAGAGACCCTTAAGGATACCGCGAAGAACATAGAGGCGATGAAGGTGGATATAATCATCATGCGGCATTCTTCCTCCGGCGCGCCGCATCTTCTCGCGCGGTCGGTCGCCCCCTCGATCATAAACGCGGGAGACGGTTCTCACGAACACCCCACACAGGGGTTATTGGATATCTTTACTATCAAGGAACATAAGAAAAGGATAGAGGGGCTTAATGTATCCATAATCGGCGACATAACTCACTCAAGGGTGGCGAGGTCTAATATCTGGGGCCTGACGAAACTCGGCGCGAAAGTGACCGTCTGCGGCCCGGCAACCCTGATGCCGGTCGAGATAGAGAGATTGGGAGTCAAGGTTACATACGATATAAAGGAAGCGATAGAGGGGGCGGACGTAGTAAACCTCTTAAGGATACAGACCGAACGGCAAAGCCAGAACCTGTTCCCCTCCGTAAGGGAATACGCGATGAGATTCGGGCTTGATGCCGAAAAGATGAGATACGCGAAAAAGGACGTGCTTATTATGCATCCCGGCCCTATAAACCGCGGCGTAGAGATAACGCCGGAGATAGCCGACGGGCCTTATTCCGTGATACTCGAGCAGGTGACCAACGGTATCGCGGTGAGGATGGCCGTATTATATCTGGTATCAGGCATTAAAGAGAGGACGGCTTAAGATGGACATTCTTCTTAAGGGCGGGCATGTGGTCGACCCCTCCGCCGATTTGGATTCGGCCGCCGATGTCTTGATAAAAGGCGCGACAGTCGCGGATGTCGGCAGGAGCCTGAAGGCAAACGGCGCAAAGACAATAGATTGCAAAGGCAGGATAGTCCTTCCGGGCCTGATAGACATGCATACTCACCTGCGGCAGCCGGGCAGGGAAGACGAGGAGACGTTTATCACCGGCGGGAAGGCGGCGTTAAAGGGCGGTTTTACCTCGGTATTGTGTATGGCGAATACAAATCCGGCGGTCGATAATAAAAGCGTCGTTGAATATATCTACGCCGAATCCGCGAAGGCAGACCTCGTTAACATCTATACTGTCGGTGCCGTGACAAAAGGCCTTGAAGGTAAAGAATTGACAGAGATAGGCCAGATATTCGAGGCGGGGGCTAAGGCATTGTCGGATGACGGCAGACCGATCATGGACGCGGAGTTAATGAGATGCGCGCTTGAATACGCGAAGATGTTCGGGTTGCCGATAATCTCGCACTGCGAGGATTTAAGCCTCTCGAGGAACGGCGTGATGAACGAAGGCTTTATCTCCACAAAGCTGGGCCTGAAAGGCGTCCCGCGCGCCGCAGAGATAGTGATGGTCGTACGGGATATAGAATTGGCGCAATTGACCGGCTCGCGCGTCCACATCGCCCACGTATCTACCAAAGAAAGCGTAGAACTTATAAGGCAGGCAAAGAAAAAGAAGATAAATATCACTTGTGAGACGTGCCCGCATTATTTTACCTTGACTGAAGAGGCGGTATCGGGATTTAATACTAACGCGAAGGTCAACCCGCCGTTAAGGACAACGGATGACGCCGAAGCGATAAAGAAGGGGCTCGCCGACGGCACGATAGACGCGATAGCCACGGACCACGCGCCGCATACGGAGGAAGAGAAAGATATTGAGTTTGATTTCGCGGCCTCCGGTATGATAGGATTAGAGACGGCGCTTCCCCTTGTTTATATGGAACTTATCGGGAAGAAAGTATTGAGCTGGAGCCAGGCGGCGGAAAAGATGTCCCTGAATCCGGCGAAGATCCTGCGCCTGTCCGGGAAGGGCTCGCTTAAGCCGGGCAGCGACGCGGATGTGACTGTCTTTGACCTCGAGATAAAACGGGTCGTGGAAGCGAAGGACCTGGAATCAAAGTCCAAGAACACGCCGTTTATCGGGAAGACGTTGAACGGAGCGGCGGCATTGACGATCGTCGGCGGGAAAATAAAATTTGAAGGAGGTGTAGTATGAAGAACAAAATAAGCAAAATGGTCTTTTCAGCCGTGGCTCTGGCATTGATCCTCGGATGCGCCAGCCTTAATACGGGCTTAAGCGGAAAGGAAAAGTTAGAGGCTAAAGACTGGCTGCACGCAGGCGATCTGGCGTATAAGATAAAGGATTATGATAACGCCCAGTATTTTTATGAGCGGATAATCAGGACTTATCCCGATACTTATTATGCCAAGAAAGCCAAGGAGAACTTAGGTTACATCAGCTACCAGAAAGGCCCTATCGGGCGGACGGTGCAAAAGACGATAGATATAGCAGATCCTGTGATAGACGACCCCATAATGGCGCCGCTGCAGTGAAAGATGAAGTTTTTGGCCACAACAGAACTGGGCCGGCTCTGCAAATGGCTCAGGATCTTGGGCTACGATTGCGGATACTTCACGGAAGATAGCCTCGTATCTCTCACGATCAAAAGCCTTCAGGAAGACAGGGTCATACTGACGAGGAACGTGCGCTTAAGCGCGAGGGCGGGATACAAGGTGGTGCATATAAAGAGCGATTTCGTCAAGGAGCAGTTGAAGCAGGCGCTTGACGACCTGAAGCTGGAGCCGGACAAGGAGGCGATGTTTACGCGGTGCACCGTCTGCAACCTCCTCCTGGGGCCGATAGAGAAGAAAGAGGCGAAAGGCAAGGTGCCGGAGTATGTGTATGAGACGAACGAGGATTTCGTAAAATGCCCCGGATGCCGGCGCACCTACTGGCACGGGACGCATTGGGGCAACGTAAGGGAGTACCTGGATGGAATTCGTAGCTGATTTTCATATACATTCCAGATACAGCCGCGCGACCTCGGAATCGATGAATATCGGGGAACTGGCGCGCTGGGCCGGATTAAAGGGCATAGCGCTTATGGGGACAGGCGATTTTACCCACCCGATGTGGCTTATGGAATTAAAGAAGAACTTAAAACAGGCCGCGGGCGGCCTGTATGAGCATAACGGGATAAATTTTATCCTCACATGCGAGGTCTTTAATAATTTTTATGTCGGCGGAAAATCGAAGAGGATACACAATATCGTCTTCGCCCCGGACATGGAGACGGCCGAAAGGCTGAATAAAAGGTTAGGGGAATACGGCGACCTCGTCTCGGACGGGAGGCCCATATTGAATTTAAGCGCCGCGGACCTCGTCAAGATATGCCTGGACGTCTCCGGAGAATGCCTGATAGTGCCGGCGCACGCCTGGACGCCGCACTTCTCCATATTTGGGTCGAATTCCGGGTTTAACAGTGTCGAAGAATGCTTCGGCTCCGAGGCGAAGAATATATTCTGTCTTGAGACAGGGCTCTCCTCGGACCCCGCGATGAACTGGAGACTGAGCAAGCTGGATAAGTACGCGCTGATATCCAATTCCGACTCGCACTCTCCGCACAGGATCGGCAGGGAGGCGAATGTCTTTGACTGCGGGATGGATTACAAAGAGATAACAGGGGCGATGAAATCCAAGGACAAGAAAAAATTTTTATACACGGTAGAATTCTTCCCTGAGGAGGGTAAGTATCATTACGACGGGCACCGGAATTGCAACGCCCGCCTCAACCCCCGGGACGCGATAAAGAACAGGAACCTGTGTCCGGTGTGCGGCAAGAGAGTCACCGTAGGGGTCATGCACAGGGTGGAGGACCTGGCGGACAGGGCCGGGGGCCTGGTGCCGGAGAACGCCGTCCCGTTTAAACATATGATACCGCTTTACCAGATAATCGCGGATGCCCGCGGCGTAGGCGAGACCAGCGTTGCCGTCGAGAGGGAATACGCGGTCCTTGTCAATAAATGCGGAAGCGAGTTTAATATTTTATTAAAGATGAGCGAAGACGAGCTTAAAAGCCAGTTGCCGGAGAAAATAGCCGAAGGCGTTATCAGGGTAAGGAAAGGAAAGGTCACTATCCTGCCCGGTTATGACGGGGAATACGGCAAGATAAAGATTTTCGACGAGGACGAAGTCGGGGAAAAGCAGCTGACGTTATTCTAAAGGATGAAGGGATAAAGATGAAGCAGGTTTTGGGCAAGGTAGTCTCTAATAGCGAGGTGAAACCGGAATACTTCCTGATGGAAATAGAGGCGCCGTCTCTTGCCGGGGAGGCAAAGCCCGGACAGTTCCTGACCATAAGATGCGGCAATGCCACCTCTCCTTTATTAAGAAGGCCGCTGGGTTTCCACAGGATAAATGATCCGCGGTTCCAGGTTTTATATGAGGTCGTCGGGAAGGGGACGCGTCTTTTGTCGGAAATGAAAGCGGGAAACAAAGTGGATATCTTAGGGCCAATGGGAAACGGCTTTAAAATACCCGATAAGCCGAAGGATGTTGTTATCGTAGCCGGCGGGATCGGAGTCGCACCGCTCGTTGCCCTTGCCGAGACCCTGGCCGGGAAAAAGCATAAACGCATCTACGCGGTGATAGGAGCCAGGGACAGGAAGTCGTTGTTATGCGAAAGGGATTTCAGGGATATGGGGATAGAGACGTTGGTCGCGACCGACGACGGGAGCTGCGGAAGGAAATGTTTCGCGACACAGATACTGGAAGACCTGTTTTCGGCGAAAAGGGATTTTTCGCCGGTCATATTCGCCTGCGGACCGGAGGCGATGCTCCAGAAGGTCGCCGCTATCGCGAGAAAACGTAAGGCGGAAGCTTACGCGTCGCTCGAGGAGAACATAGCCTGCGGCGTAGGCGCCTGCCTGGGATGCGCCATAGAGACAAGGTCGGGCTATAAATTAGTCTGCGAGGACGGTCCGGTCTTTAATTTAAACGAGGTGGTATGGAGATGAAGCCGGACCTGAAAGTCAAGATAGGGAAACTCAAACTGAAAAATCCGGTTATGGTGGCATCCGGGACCTTCGGGTCAGGGGAGGAATACAAAGACCTTCTGGATCTAAATAAGATAGGCGGCATCGTCACGAAATCCATCACGCTTAAACCCAGGGAAGGAAACGCTCCTCCGAGGATAGTCGAGACGCCTTCGGGCATGTTAAATTCGATTGGCCTTCAGAATGACGGCGTAGAAGCGTTTATAAAAGAAAAAATCCCGTTCCTGAAGAAGATAAGGCCTGCCGTCATAGTCTCGATAGCCGCGCATAGCGTTAATGACTACGGTAGATTAGCCGAAAGGCTGGACGGGGTCAGCAGGGTAGACGCGATAGAGATAAACATCTCCTGCCCGAACGTAAAGGGCGGGCTTGAGTTCTCGCGTGAACCTTTCTCCGCTTTCGAGGTCGTCAACGCGGTAAGGAGAAAGACGAAGAAGACGGTCATCGCAAAGCTTTCCCCCAACGTCACGGATATCGCGGCGATAGCCGCGGCCGCGGAAGAGGCGGGGGCGGATGCAGTCTCGCTTGTGAATACCTTTACCGGGATGGCCGTGGACGTAGATACAAAGAGGCCGGTATTGGGCAATATCGTAGGCGGCCTAAGCGGCCCCGCGATAAAGCCGGTCGCCTTAAGGATGGTCTGGGAGGTCTTTAAGAGAGTAAAGGTCCCGGTCATAGGAATGGGCGGGATAATGGAAAGCGAAGACGCGCTGGAATTCATGATCGCCGGGGCAAGCGCGGTCCAGGTCGGGACCGCGAATTTTGTAAACCCGAGGGCGGCCGCAGAGATAGCCGTCGGGATAGAAGCGTATATGCGCGGGAATAAGATAAAGAACATGAAGGGACTGATAGGATGCCTAAAGGTTTAGCGGCAAACGAAAGATTGATAGTCGCGCTTGACGTGAAGTCTCTCGACGAAGCGAAGGCCCTTGTGGATAAACTCATTCCTGCGGTCAGGATATTTAAGGTCGGCCCCGGGCTTTTTACCTTATACGGCCCTGCCGCGGTCAGGATGGTCAATGATAAAGGCGGAAAAGTGTTTTTGGACCTGAAATTCCACGATATCCCGAATACAGTCGCTTCAGCCGTGAAGTCCGCGTCGGATCTGGGCGTCCTCATCTTAAATGTGCATACGCTCGGCGGCTCAGAGATGATGAGGAAAGCGGCCGAGGCGGTCAAAGGCCTCCCCGAGAGGCCTTTGATCTTGGGCGTTACGGTCTTAACAAGCATGGACCAGAAAGCGGTTGACGAGGTCGGGATAGGAAAAAGGGTAGAAGAAGAGGTCCTGGGTCTTGCCGCGATGGCCAAAGCCGCCGGCTTAGACGGAGTCGTGGCTTCCCCGCAGGAGACAAGCGCCATCCGGAAGAAATTAGGGGAGGATTTTATCATAGTGACGCCCGGCGTGCGGCCGCAGTGGGCCGCGAAAAGCGACCAGAAGAGGATCGCCACGCCTGCGGAGGCGATAAAGGCAGGCGCCGATCATATCGTCGTCGGACGGCCTATAATAGAAGCGGATGACCCCGCCGAAGCCGCCGGAAAGATCATAGAGGAGATGGAAAGTTGAAAGAGCAAGCCGTGATGAAGATATTCAAGGATTGCAACGCCTACCATAAAGGGCATTTTAAGCTCTCAAGCGGCCTTCACAGCGGGTATTATCTGCAGTGCGCGCTTGTCCTGGAAGACCCCAAGGTCGCGGCTAAATTATGCGGCGAACTCGCGAAGAAATTCTCCGCCAAAGGCGGATCCGCCTCAGGCGGAAAGGCCCCCAAGATAGACGTAGTAATAGGTCCCGCGATAGGCGGTATTACCGCGGCGTATGAAGTCGCGCGCGCGCTCGGCGCGAGAGGGATATTTTCCGAGAGAGAAAAAGGGAAGATGGCTTTAAGGCGCGGGTTCAAATTAAATCGCGGTGAGAGAGTATTAGTTATCGAGGATGTGACTACGACCGGCGGTTCGGCGAAAGAAGTAGTTAAGATGGCGAAGGCGCTGGGCGCCAGGGTCGTCGGTGTGGGCGCCATAATAGACAGGTCAGGCGGGAAAGCGGAATTCGGAGTCCCCTTCAGATCCCTTGCGAAGTTAAATATAAAGACCTACCAACCAAATAAATGCCTTCTTTGCAAAGAAGGCATACCTATCAGTAAACCGGGAAGCAGAATTTTCGGGTAGAACTTTCACCGCGATTATTATTGGCCTATTCTTCCGCGGAACCCACTAAAATACTCACGTTATTTTCGAGGACTTCCATGATCCCTTTGCTTGTAGAATGGAATATCTTCGGCATATCCGATGTCTCTTTGATGATGATCTTGCCCGGGACAAGATTGGCGATGAGAGGCGCGTGCTTTATCAGCACGCCAAGATAACCGAATTCCGCGGGCGCTATCAGGGAGGATACCTGCCCTTCATAGACGATGCTTTGGGGGGTAGCTATTACTACTTTGAAGAATTTACCGATCATCCGGCCTTAAGCGTTCTCCTTTTTTAATTGCTCTCCCTTTTCGATTGCTTCGTCGATCGAGCCGACCATGAAGAATGCCTGCTCGGGAAGGTCGTCAAGCTTGCCATCTATTATAGTCTTGAACCCTTTGATGGTGTCCGCCAATTTTACGTATTTTCCCTTTATTCCGGTGAAGGCTTCGGCGACAAAGAACGGCTGCGAGAGGAATTTCTGTATCCTCCTCGCGCGCGCAACGGTCAATTTGTCATCATCCGACAACTCGTCTATCCCGAGGATAGCGATTATGTCCTGCAGGTCCTTGTATCTCTGCAATATCTTTTGGACGTTCTGGGCGGTCTCATAATGTTCCTCACCCAATATCCTCGGATCCATAATGCGCGAGGTCGAGTCGAGGGGGTCCACGGCGGGATATATGCCGAGTTCGGAGATCTGCCGCGAGAGAACCGTTGTAGCGTCAAGGTGCGAGAACGTAGTCGCGGGAGCGGGGTCGGTCAGGTCATCGGCCGGGACGTATATCGCCTGGACGGACGTTATGGAGCCGCGCTTTGTGGACGTTATCCTTTCCTGGAGATCGGCCATCTCCGAAGCCAGGTTCGGCTGATATCCGACGGCAGAGGGCATCCTGCCGAGAAGCGTGGATACCTCTGAGCCGGCCTGTACGAACCTGAATATGTTATCTATGAACAACAGGACATCCATTCCCTCTTCGTCGCGGAAGTATTCCGCTACGGTAAGCGCCGAGAGGCCCACGCGTAACCTCGCGCCGGGCGGCTCGTTCATCTGTCCGAAAACAAGCGCCGTCTTTTTTATGACTCCGGATTCGTTTAATTCAAGCCAAAGGTCGTTTCCTTCCCTTGTCCTCTCGCCTACGCCGCCGAATACCGAGACGCCGCCGTGTTCCGTGGCGATGCTGCGGATAAGCTCCATCACTATTACGGTCTTCCCGACTCCCGCGCCGCCGAAAAGCCCTATCTTTCCGCCTTTCGGATACGGCGCCAGAAGGTCTATGACCTTTAAGCCGGTCTCTAGCATGGAGGAGACCGTAAGTTGATCTTCGAACGAAGGGGGCGTCCTGTGTATCGGATATCTTTTCTCGGGATGGGGCAGAGGGCCTTTGTCGTCGATCGGGTCCCCGAGGAGGTTGAATATCCTTCCCAGCGTTTGTCCGCCGACAGGGACCGTTATCGGGGAACCGGTGTCTGCCGCTTTCATCCCGCGCACCAGCCCGTCGGTCGAAGCCAGCGACACACAGCGAACGGTATTGTTGCCTATATGCTGCGCGACCTCCAAGGTCAGATCTATCTTTTTATCCGGGTATTCGACCTTTACGGCGTTTAGTATCCGGGGGAGCCGGTTTTCCGGGAACCTTATATCTACGCTCGGGCCTATGACCTGTATGATCTCGCCTTCAGCCATATCTATCCTTTCAGTTCTTCGGAGGCGGAGGAGACCTCTATTATTTCTGTCGTGATCGCCGCCTGCCGCGCCTTGTTCCTTAATAAGGTAAGGTTGTCTATAAGTTCGACCGCGTTATCGGTCGCCGATCTCATCGCAACCATCCTCTGCGAATGTTCAGAAGTAAAGGCATCGAGAAGTATGCCTCTTATTTTTGCCGAGATATACGTGGGAAGAAGCTCCTCGAGGACCCTCCCGGCGTCCGGCTCAAGTATGTAATCGATCTCGCGTTCTTCCGCAGCCCGCTCTATGTTCAAAAGTTTCTGCAGTTTCGGCCTGTATTTTAATGTGGCATCGAAATGCGTATGGGCGATATGGACCTCGTCCGTTTCTTTGGAGAGGAAGGAATTGACGATGGCCTTGACGATCTCTTCGGCCACATTGTTTGAGTAACGGCCCTGCAGCCCTAGATACGCGTGCGATATCCTGATCTTGCGTTTCTTGAAATGATTGAACCCCTTTCTGCCTATCGCGATCAAGCTTGTGTTTCCCGCGCCGTATTCGTTTATGAAACCCTCCGCGATACGGATCATATTGTCGTTATAGGTGCTGCAAAGCCCGCTGTCCGAGGTTATCAGGCAAAGGGCGAAGTTGTTCTTGACCGGCCTTTCTTCCAGGAGCGGATGTGTAGCCGTCTTGACGCTCGCCAGCAGTCTTTTAAGGAGCGCGTCCATCTTGAAATAATATGGTTTTCCGGCAAAGAGCATGTCCTGCTCATGTTTCAGCTTGGCCGTCGAGACCATCTGCATCGCGCGCGTTATCTTTTCCGTGTTCTCTACGCTGCGTATCCTTCTTCTTATCTGTCTAAGTGATAGTAGCATCTTTTGTCAGCGGCTCCACAAAGATCTTCTTGAAGTCCGCGATCGCCTTATCCAGTTCCTTTGAGAGGCCCTCGCTTATATCTTTCTTTGAGTCTATCTCGTGCTCTATGTGCGGATAGTTTTTGCTCATATGTGCGTAGAAACCCGCCTCGAATCCCTTTATCCAATCCAGATGCAGGTCGTCCAGGAAACCGTGCGTGCCGGCATAGATTATCATCACCTGCTTTGATAGTGGGAGGGGGTCGTATTGCCCCTGTTTTAATATCTCG
>JAGUXU010000021.1 GCA_020061685.1 Candidatus Omnitrophota bacterium | reverse complement strand
GGCTGGCTGATTCCGTCGAGACGGCGCTTAAGGCAGGCGGCGGTGTCGTGATCGTAAGCGACGGAAAGGCAGACCATCTTTTCAGCGAACTATATGCCTGTGTGGAATGCGGGATAAGTTACGAAGAGCCGTCGCCGCGCGTATTCTCTTTTAATTCTCCGTACGGCGCCTGCCCGGCCTGTAACGGATTGGGGACAAAACTGGAGATCGACCCCGACCTTGTCATACCGGATAAGACAAAGCCGGTCATCGACGCTATCGAACCCTGGAGGCGCGGGGGCCGCGGATACCTCCTGTATTATCGCAGCCTCTTAAAGGAGGTGGCGCATCATTACCGTATCGGCCTTGGCACACCGTTTAATAAATTGGATAAGAAGACCCGCGAGATAATACTCTACGGTTCCGGCCTTGAGATATGGGGAAAGAGGTTCGAGGGCGTCATCCCTCACCTGGAGAGATTATTCCGCCAGACCGAGTCCGAATACGTCAAGGAGGAGGTCAATAAATATATGTCGGTCCTGCCGTGCCCGAAGTGCGGCGGCGCGAGGCTAAAACCCGAATCCCTCGCTTTTAAGATAAACAGCAAGTCCATTTATGAGATAACGCGGATGTCGGTCAAGGAGGCGAAGGTGTTTTTCGCGGGTTTAAACTTGAACGAGAAGGAGATGGCGATAGCGCGCCAATCGTTAAAAGAGATCTCATCGAGGCTTAAGTTCATGATCGATGTCGGGCTTGATTACCTGACGCTTGACAGGGCAAGCGCAACGCTATCCGGCGGGGAGTCGCAGCGTATCAGGCTTGCCACGCAGATCGGCTCAGGGCTTGTCGGAGTAGTATACGTCCTTGACGAACCTTCTATCGGCCTGCATCAGCGGGACAACGCCAAGCTGCTTGATAGCTTAAAGGCGTTGAGGGACCTGGGGAACACCCTTATCGTGGTAGAGCATGACGAGGCGACGATAAGGAACGCGGACTATATAGTCGACCTTGGCCCCGGAGCGGGAAAGCACGGCGGAGAGATCGTCTGCGTGGGGCCGCTGGAAGAATTCTTGAAGTGCAAAAATTCACTGACGGCCAAATATTTAAACGGTGATCTTGATATAAGGATAGATAAACAGAGGCGGGCCATAACCGGGAGTAAGTACCTGGAGATAAGGGGCGCGCGCGAGCACAACCTGAAAGACATAGACGTGAAGATACCGTTGGGGATATTTGTGTGCGTGACCGGCGTCTCGGGCTCGGGAAAATCCACGCTCATTGACGAGATATTATACCGCGCGCTGGCGCAGAGATTTTACAAGGCAAAAGATAAGCCCGGCAGGCACGATAAGATACTCGGGACGGAGAATATTGACAAGGTGATCGTCATCGACCAGTCGCCGATAGGAAGGACCCCGCGTTCCAACCCTGCGACCTATACGGGGCTGTTCACGCCTGTCCGCGAGCTGTTCAGCGAACTCCCCGAGGCGAAGGTGCGGGGATATAAGCCCGGAAGGTTCAGTTTTAACGTTCCCGCCTCCGGCGGGAAAGGCGGCCGTTGCGAGGCCTGTCAGGGAGACGGCGTGATAAAGGTCGAGATGCATTTTCTTCCGGATGTCTACGTCACATGTGAGGTATGCCACGGTGCGAGGTTTAACCTGCAGACGCTGGAAGTAAAATACAAGGGTTACTCGATAAACGATGTCCTGAATATGACCGTCGAGGAGGCGCTGAAACTCTTTGAGAACATACCGAGGATAAGGGAGAAGCTGAAGGTCCTTAACGATGTCGGGCTCGGTTATATTGAACTCGGACAGTCCGCGACCACGCTCTCCGGCGGCGAGGCGCAGAGGATAAAACTTTCCACCGAACTTGCAAGGCGCTCTACCGGGCGGACCCTCTATATACTGGATGAGCCCACTACCGGCCTTCATTTTGCGGATATAGACAGATTATTAAAGGTGCTCCATACGCTGGTCGACCAGGGCAATACGGTCCTGGTAATAGAGCATAATCTCGATGTGGTCAAGACCGCGGATTATATCATAGACCTGGGCCCTGAGGGCGGAGACGAGGGCGGCGAGGTCGTCGCCGCTGCGCCGCCGGAAGAGGTCGTAAGGAACAGCAGGTCTTATACGGGCGCATACCTTAAGAAGGTCTTGAAGAAATAAAATCTTCGTGATATATTAGGGCTATCATGTCAAAGAAAATTCTACCCTATTTCCTTATCTTGCTGTTAGTTACGTACTCTCTTGGTCATGCCGAAAGGCCGATGGACGAGCCCCGCCCTTCCATGGAAGAGCGGGACAGGGATAATTTCATCCTGGCCAAGAAGGCGTTTGAGGACGAATTTTACGATATCTCGCAGGAGCAACTCGAGCGTTTTTTGGCTAATTATCCCAAGAGCCAGTACAAGGACGAAGCGCACCTGCTCCTCGGCAGGTGTTATTTTCAGTATAGGAAATATGCCGAGGCCCTCAACGAATTCGACCTGGTCCTGGCGTCCGCCTCCGCCAACCGGTTTTACGATGAGGCGGCTTACTGGTCAGCCGAGGTGTATTTCAGGAGCAAGGATTTTAAGCAGGCGTTGAACCAGTATGAGACGATAATAGAGAAATTCCCCAACTCTAAATACGCGGCGTCCGCGGCCTATTCCAAAGGTTGGTGTTATTACAATATGAAGGATTATAACGCCGCGGTAGAGGCCCTCAGGGATTTTACAGCCAAGTATCCGGGCGATAGCTTGGTCGTCGAGGCCGAATTCAAGATAGCCGAATCCAAATTCATGTCGGGGAGTTTTGATGAAGCCAAGTCCCTGCTGGAAGATTTCCTGAAGAAACGCACGGTCTCAAAGAAATTGCCGGACGCATATTTTTTATC
>JAGUXU010000017.1 GCA_020061685.1 Candidatus Omnitrophota bacterium | reverse complement strand
CGGCCGCCCAGAAGATTAAGGTTCGGGCCGTGTATCACAAGTATCTTTGCCATATTATTTCTCCGCCTCGTCTATCAGCATGATCGGTATACCGTCCCTAATTGGATATTTTAACCCACACAGGGGATTTTTGCAAACAATCTTATCTTCTTCCTGCTCCACTTCGGACTTGCATTTCGGGCACGCTAAGATCTTGAGCAGTTCCTTGTCCAATATGTCTTTCCTCCTGTTTATCCTTTTAAAGAGTGCTTGTATAACTTTCCGGAGAAGAGGTATAAGATCCCCCCTATGAGGCTCGTGATCAGTATGATCGCGAGATACAATATGGAGACCGCGACCGCGCTTTCCCTGCTTATGAACTCTTTTAAAAAATAAACGAAGGCGCCCTCCCTTACGCCGAGGCCGTTTATCGACGGCATCATCGAGGCCACGGAGACGAGCGGTATTATCAAAAAGAGGGTAAGGAACGACATCTCCTGTGAAAGGCTTCTTATGATAAGATACATGGCAAGGACGGCTATCATCTGGGCGAGCAGCGAGATGCCTATCAATTGCGCGATTATTATCTTATGTTCTTTATAGGTGTTAAGCGCGTTGTAGAGTTTTCTGAGCTTTGACCCCTCCCTGAAGACAGGCAAGTCGAGCAATCTGGTAAAGAGCCTTTTGGTCAGCCTCTTATTCAGAAAAAATATAAAGGCCAACAGCACTACCGCCGAAAATAGCGCCGAGCCCCATAATAATTTGGTATCTTTTATGTGCCTATTTAAAAATAGGATCCCCAGAAATGCCAATAGCCCGATCGAGAGGAATCCGAAGAACCTGTCGAAGAAGACGGCTGAGAACGATTCGAGTTTCCTGGCGCTTTTCTTCGTGGCGTAATACGCCTTCACCAGGTCCCCGCCCACCGATGTGGGCAAAAAGTTGTTGAAAAAATTCCCTATAAAAGTCAGGTATACCGCTTCACCTAACCTTAAGTGCAATCCCTGGACGGCGAATATCTTCTTAAGCCTCATGGAAATAACGGCGATGGCTGAAACGTTCAAGATCACCGCTATGCCGAAGAAGAAAGGGTTGGTATTTTTTAAAACCGCGAGGATATCCGGGAGATCTTTCCTGAAAAACCAGACCAGCAGGCCGAGAAAGGCCAGACTGACCAATATCCTCAAGGCAAGCAATATCCTGGCCTTCATCTGATCAACGCGCCTTTATCTTCATAGGCCTTATCCGCACGGTGTTCATCCTTATGACGTAATTCCAAAGAAGATATGTCGGTATCTACCTTTGAGAGTCTCTTTACCGCCTCGGACAGATATTTTTTATACGCGTCGCTTAAATGAGCCCCTACCACATCGAAGACGGTCTTGAATTCCTCAAAATCCTTCCTCAGCGCCCCTATCCTTTCAAGGATCTGCTTGGCGTTCTCCTCTATCCTGAGCGCCTTGAGACCGTGGACGATGGTGGATATATAAGGGAATAGGGTCGCCGGCGAGACTATATAGACCCTGTTCCTCGCCGCGTAAGAAAGCAGCTCGCTCTCTTCCCCGTAATGCTTATCCCTGACGACCGCCTCGTAATAGACGCTCTCCGAGGGGACATACATAAAAGCGAATTCAAAAGTGTTCTCATCCGGCAGGATGTACTTTCTGGAAATGCTGTCTACCTGTCTCTTTACCGCCTGCACAAACTCCTTATAGCATCTGCGCTTATCTTCTTCTACCTCGCATTCAAGCATCTTCTTGAAACTGTCCAGCGGAAATTTTGAGTCCACAGGCAGGATGAACTCCCGGAACTTGATGACGGCATCGACCTGTTCTCCGGACCTGAAGGTATATTTCATCTGGTATATCCCTGAGGGCAGCATGTCGGACAATATCTTCTCGAGCAAGACCTCGCCGGTCATGCCCCTTATATGCGGCGGCCTCAAGAGATTGCCGATCTCGTTTATAGCCTTGCCGAAATCCTCAAGCCGCTCTCCCCTTGTCTTCAATTCTCCTAGGCTGCGGTTTATATCTCCGATGGCACCGGTCGTCACCTGAAGCGCCTCGGTAACGCTGCTGGAGACATCCCGGGGAAGCTTGCGCACTTCCCTGAATAGATATAACGAGACCACTATAAAAGCGAAAGCGATTATTAAAAATATTATGCTAAGCGTAGTCACTTTACCTTCTCCGAGTATTTAAGCCGAAGTCCGTACAGGACATCATCTATCAATTTTTGTTCCTCTGCACTTAGGTTGCCCTTTGTCCTGCTGCCTATCATCGCTATCGTCTCTATCAGGTACCTGGCGCGCTCAAGCTCGACTTTGGTCTCGTTGGTGATGGGGTTGGGCATCTCCCCCATGAATATCATCGCCTGCATGCCCAGGCTGGTGATGAAGACGTTGAATTCCGGTTCTGCCGCCGACCTTGAATTACCTATCTTGTCGTTGAATTCCATTAAATTATATTACCTTAATTTCAATGTTAGTTCAACTCTTTAATACCGGTTAATACACTACGATCCCGCCGTATCCCACCACTGACGCATAATCGCCGGTCGTCTCGCCGCTGGTCGAGTATTTGATCATCTTGGCTTTCGTAGCGCCCAGTTCTTTTGCCGCGGCCAGCATAATACAGGTAGGGGCGTAACCGCACATCGAAATATCATATTCACGGATCACTTTCAGGAGACCCGCCTCATCAAGGTCCAGAACCGCTCCCATGGCTTTTTTGTCCTTCTGGGCCGCGATATCATGGGGTTCATAATGAGTGAGGTCGGAACTCGCTATTATCGTAGCCGCGTATTTCTCTTTCAGGGATTTGGCGATGGACTTTCCTATGCTCCTATAAATTTCCACGCCGGCATCCGCGATCACCATAGGGACGATCTTGACCTTGCCCTTCAGGGCCTGCAGGAACGGGATCTGGACCTCTACGGAATGCTCCCCCCTATGAGCCCTCTCATCTTCCTCCAGATAATCCGAATTGCCCAGGATCGACTTCGCCAGACCGCTGTCTATCTCGCAATCGCCTGACGGCAGCCTCCATTCCCCCTCCGTCATTATCGAGAAGGGCCTGCCTTCTCCGGTATGGTTGGGGCCCATGATGATACAGGTATCTTTTAATTCTACGGAAGAAAGCACCGCGCCCGCGACCGGGCCGGAATAGGGATAGCCCGCATGCGGGGACATGACCCCGATCGCGTCGATCTTATCGCGGACTTTCAAGAGATATTTTTCTACTTCTTTCTGCAGGGTGGCTTTTGTCCCGGGATAGAAATACCCCGCGGCTGCGGGGTCACGGACCATATCATCTCTCCTTATTTGCCGCAGCCGGTTTAGGGTCGGCGACGGGATAGATCAATATCTCGTTTAATCTTGAATCAGCGAAGTACTTTTTCGCGACACGGATGACGTCGGCGGCGGTAACCGATTCTACCGCGGCCGGATATGAGAATATATTTTCATATCCCAGACCGTAGAGCTCGTCCAATCCCGCCCTGAATCCCACCTCGGAACCTATCTCTAAACTGCGGAAATAGCCGCCCGTTAAGTCGCTCTTTGCCAGAACCATCTCTTCCTGGGTCGGCCCTTCGCTCTTTAACGACTTAAGCTGCCCTAATAAGAGCCTTTTCGCCTCACCCGCATTCCTATAGGAAGTAGCGACGTACAAGGCATTATATCCGGGGTCTATGCCTAAGACCGAGAAGGAGCCGAGCGTATAAGAAAGGCCCAGTTTTTGCCGTATCGCCGTATACAACCTTCCCCCCTCATGGCTAAGTATCGAGTTTATCACGTCCAAGACGTACCTGTCCGGGTCCTTTACGTCGACACCGGGGTATCCCATCATCAGGACGCTCTGTTCCTTGAACATCTGCCTTAACGACTGCCGGGAGCCGGCCTGTTCGGGCTCGGGCGGCACTGTTAACCCGCCCAGCCGGCCGCGCAATCTGCCGAATATAGCTGAGGCCCTCTTCTCCATCTTGGCAGCGTCTATATCTCCGAATATCGCCACGACCATATTGTCAGGCACCGCAAAACGCCTGTAATATCCGACGAGGTCGTCCCTCTTTAAATTATTTACCGACTCCTTTGCCCCCAAGTCAGGCATCCCGTACGGATGGGTCCTGAATATCGTCCCGATCAGCTCCTTTGAGGCGGTCGCGAATATGTCGTCCTCCTGCGCCTTAATGGCGGCAAGCTGCAGGTCTTTTAAGATGCCGACCTCTTTCCCGGGAAAATTCGCGTTCATCAGGATATCGGAGACCAGGCCCAAGGAAAAATCAAGGTCGTCCCTTAAGCACTTGACCGAGATCCCGAAAGAATTCTTTCCGCTGAAACCAGCAAATATGATCCCGCGCGATTCCGTCTCTTTCGCTATCCACTCCGCGGAATGCGACCTTGTCCCCTTCAAGAGGGCATTCGCCGTAAGGTAAGAGAGGCCGTTTGTTGCCTTCTCCTCGGCCCGGACGCCGCCTTTGAATAAAACGTTTATTGACACGATCGGCAAGGAATGGTCCTCGCACAATAAGATAGTCGCGCCGTTAGGCAAAGATGTCTTTTTTATCTCGAACTTCTTGCCCCCGCTTGACGCCGGAACGGCGGCCGCAGCAGCCTCTTTCTGCGCCTTTACGATGGCGACGGTCATGTTATCGGTCTTGAGGTATTTATTCGCGACCCGCGCCACATCGCGCCTCGTGACAGCGTCTAAGCCCTTTAGGTATCTCTTGGAAAAATCATAGTCGCCTGTCAGGGCGTAATTCGAGGCGTAATCATCGGCCTGAGCCTCGATGGATTCCTTTGAGT
>JAGUXU010000102.1 GCA_020061685.1 Candidatus Omnitrophota bacterium | reverse complement strand
CAGCGAACCGGTAGAAAGCTCTACACCCGGGACGCCGGTATACACATGTCCCTGAAGCCGGCTTCCGGTCCTCCGGAAGTCCTTAAGTTCCTCTTTGGAAAAATATCCGCAATTTGCCAGAGTGACATAGAGCGCGGCGCTTGCGTGCCCTTTTGACATTATAAACCTGTCCCTATCCGGCCACGCGGGATCGTCCGGCTTATGCCTCATCTTGTAATAATACAGGCTTATTAATATCTCGATGCAGGATAAAGAGCCGCCGGGATGGCCGCTGCCGGCTCCGGCGATCGTCTCGAGTATCTCTATTCTGAATCGGCGCGCTTTATCGTTTAGGTCTTTCAGGTCAGGCATCTTTACGCTTCGAAAAGGCTCTTTGTAGCGAACTCCGGCTCGCTGGTAAGGTTTACGCCTAATTTCCTCAATCCCGCTTCATCGCCCGGCGTAGGTATATGCGTAAGGTGCACCTCGCAGCCCTGAAGTTCTTTCAATTTTTCCATAGCCAGTTGGGCCGCCGGATTGGTAGTGGCGCTTATGCTAAGCGCGATAAGCACCTCCTCCAGGTCCATGCTTACCGTCCTCGCGCTTAAGATATTCTTTTTAAGGTTATTTACGGACTCCACTATATTCGGCGACAGGAGATGTATCTTGTCCGGGATCCCCGCGAGCCTCTTTATGGAATTAAGTATAAGGCTTGAGGAGGCATGCATAAGAGGGGAATTTTTCCCGGTCACGATCGAGCCGTCCTTTAACTCCAGGGCCGCTCCGCAATAGACCCCCTCGTTTCCTTTTTTCTTATCCTGGGCTTCTTTCGCGGATTGCCGCGCCGGTTCAACCACTCTTCTGTATTCCGGCTTGAGAGCGAGCTCTTCCATGATGATCTGGATCCTTTCCTGCGTCTCTTTATCCACAAAACCCATCGCGTACTCGCAGGAGTACCTGAAATGCCTTCTTATTATCTCCTGTTTCGCCGCCTCTTTCACGACGTCATCGTCTATGATCCCGAATCCGGCCCTGTTGACCCCCATATCGGTAGGAGATTTATAAACAGCGCCTTCGCCCATTATCTTTTCGAGTATCCTCTTTAAGACGGGAAATATCTCGACGTCGCGGTTATAATTGACCGCCGCCTCGCCGTATGCCTCCAGATGAAAAGGATCGATAAGATTGAAGTCCTTGATATCCGCGGTCGCCGCCTCGTACGCGACATTCACGGGATGTTTAAGCGGGATGCTCCAGATGGGGAATGTCTCGAATTTAGCGTATCCGGAATTTATCCCCCTCTTGTGATCATGATATAACTGGGACAGGCAGGTGGCCAGCTTCCCGCTGCCCGGCCCCGGGCCCGTAACTATTACGAGGGGATTCTCGGTCTTTATATACTCGTTCGCGCCGTAACCGTTATCGCTTACTATAAGATCGACATCGGTAGGATATCCCTTCGTAAAGCGGTGGGTATATACCTTGATGTCCCGCCTCTCCAGCTTGTTTTTGAATATCTTCGCGGCCGGCTGGTTCTCGAAACGCGTTATGACGACCGCCAATATATCAATGCCCCAGTCCCTCAAGTCGTCTATCAGTTTTAACGCGTCGACATCGTAGGTGATACCGAAATCCGCCCTTACTTTCTTCCTTTCGATGTCTCCTGCGTAGATGCAAAGCAGGATATCCGCCCTGTCCTTGAGCTGCTGGAACAACCGCATCTTCACATTGGGGTCGAAACCGGGCAGGACCCTCGCCGCGTGATAATCAAAGAGTATCTTCCCCCCGAACTCAAGATATAACTTATTACCGAACTTTCCGACCCGTTCTAGAATAGCGGCCGTCTGCTCCTTCAGGTATTTCTCATTATCAAAACCTGTCCTATTCAACATGATAATCTCCCATAGATTTCAGGTGTCGCCTTTGACAATTTCTATTCGGCCTCCGACGGCCATACTACTTACGCATAAAAAATACCGAGAATATCGTCAAACTAAATAGGATCCTGTAAACGATGAATATGTTGAAAGTATGCTTTTTGACATAGCTCAAAAGATAACGGATCGCCAAAAACCCCGTTACCGCAGAGGTCAAGAACCCCAGCAAAAGCGAGAGGCCGCCGTCTGCGGCGGCCATCTTGCTTATATCTCCGAGCTTTAATACGGTGGCACCGAAGATGATCGGCGCCGAGAGAAGAAAAGAAAATTTCGCGGATGACTCGCGGTCCAGACCCATCCCTAAGCCGCACGCGATAGTGGCGCCCGAACGCGAGACGCCGGGAATGATGGCTACCGCCTGGGATATCCCGATCGCTACGGAATCGATCAAGCCCAAAGACCGTAAGTTCCTTTTTCTTCCGCTGAACCTGTCAATCAAATAAAATATCACCGCGAAGGCAGCCAGCGCCGACGCCACAATAAGCGGGGCCCTAAAGGCCCCTTCAGCTTTCTCCTCCAGCAGCTTCCCGATTACGGCGCCCGGGACGCTCGCTATGACAATATACCAAAAAAGCCTGCGTTCAGGCGGGCCGGCCAACTCCCTGTCCCTGATGCTTAAAAAACCTTCCTTCAGGAGGACCAGCCATTCCCTCCAAAAGTAGACCACCACAGCAAAAAGTGTCCCGGCATGAAGCATGACATCGAAGCTTAAGCTGTGCTCCTCCCAACCGAATAACCACGGGACCACTATAAGGTGCCCTGAGCTGCTTATCGGCAGGAACTCTCCGAGGCCCTGAACCAGCCCAAGCACGATCGACTGCAGATAATTCACGGATGTCCCTTCGTTATTATACTAGATATTCTTTTCCGCCAGGTCGCCGATCAGCGGGATCTTGAACTGTTCGCCGGAAAAAGCCTTAAGCAAGACGATCAGCCATAAGACAATACCGATGATATTTACGATGCCGGCTACCATCCAGCCTATTACGGGGATTATCATCAAGATGACGTTTATGACAATCCACGCACCGCAAAACAATATGGACTGCATAGCGTGAAACCTGACGAATTTATTCTCTTTCTCCAGGACATAAAAGATTATCCCGGTGATGACGCCGAGAAGGTAAGACAGCGCCGCCGCCAGATTGGGCGCCATTCCCGTCGAACTCTTCCCCAGATCCTTCTGCTCAGCCATGTTAACCTCCTTGTTTAAGAAAGGTCTCCCTCAAGACTTCCTCGCCGGCCACGAGCGCGTCTTTATTTCCGGAGACATCTATCTTTCCGTCGATTATCTTCGTCAGTTCCGCGATCCCGCGTTTATCACCCAGGATTATCGCGCCGACCGCCTTCCCCTCTTTTATGATCACCTTCCTGTAAACGCCCTTGGCCACGTCCTTCCTCACGACCTCTTCGTACCCTTCGCCCTCGGGATTGACCGTTCCGATAGAGGTAAGGTCTATCCCCGCCACCTTTAACGTGACCTGGAATGTCGTCCCCTTATACTCGAGGGGTTGCCCGATCATATTTGAAGCGGCCGTCTTGGCCTGCTCTATCGCAGCCGGTATGATGCCGTATATGACGGAGTTAAACTCGGCGCAATCCCCGCCCGCGAATATGTCTTCGAGGTTGGTGCACATATGCTTATCTACCAGTATGCCCCTGTTGACGGCTATACCGCTTGCCTTAGCCGGTTCGATATTCGGCCTGATCCCGGTAGAGAGGATGAAGAGGTCTGATTCCAGTTGGCCTATCTGCTTTAAGAGGAGGCATTTCTTCGTTCCCTCCGAGACTATGCGGTCGCAGGTTATACCCAAGATCACCTCTATCCCGAATTTCTCTACCTGCGATTTCAGGATCTGTGCGCCTTCCCCGTCTAACTGCTTCGGCAAAAGCCGCGGGGCGAATTCAACGACCGTGACCTTGAGCCCCAATTCGCTTAAGGCGCGCGCCGTCTCAAGCCCCAAGAGCCCGCCTCCTATCACTACGGCCCTTTTCTTTCCGCGCGCATACGCCCTTATCCTCAAGACATCGTTTATGTTCCTGTAAGTAAAGACCCCCTGAGTCTTTATGCCGTCTATAGGCGGGACGAACGGCGAGCTGCCCTGCGCAAGGAGCAGTTTATCATAACTATGCCTCTCTCCGTCTTCGGATATCAGCACCTTTGAGGAGGCATCGATGGCCGAGATCCTGTTTCTTGGGAATACCCCTATATTCCTCTTCTTAAACCACTCATCGCCGTAAGGGAATATCTGGGTCAGGTCTATCTTTTCAGAGAGCAGATGGTCAAGGCGCGGGCGCGGATAATAATGATATTCTTCATCGGTAAATAGGGATATCTTCTCTTCCGGCGAAAGCTCGGATAGCGACTTCGCTGCGGTAATTCCGCATATCCCGTTTCCGATAATAGCTATATTCATGCCGGCCTAAGATATCTTCTCGAACATATCCTTGCCGACGCCGCACTGCGGGCAGACCCAGTTATCGGGAAGATTTTCGAAAGAGGTGCCCGGAGCGATCCCCTGGGTGGAATCCCCCGCCGCCGGGTCATATATATATCCGCATACCGTGCAACGATATTTGCTCATCTTATATATCCTTTCGACTACATCTTCTTGGCGAAATCGACTCCGAACTCATAACAGCGCTTGAGCTCGGCCTCATCGGGAACATATTTTACCGACAGGGAGGGCCCGGCGATCTCTATGCCTGTCTCTTTAAGGACTTTCTCGATAGCAGCCACCCCGCCTCCGGCCCATCCGTAAGAGCCGAACGCAGCGGCTATCCTGCCCTTCGGCTTTAACCCTTTAAGAAATTCCAGAAAACCGGCTATGTTCGTAAGCATATCGTTATCGTGGGTCGATGAACCGATGATAAAACCCTTGGCATCGAGCATGTCACCCATTATCTCCGTGCGGTCGGAGCGGGCGACATCAAAAAGTCTTACGTTCACGCCCGCATCGGTGATCCCCTCGGTCATCTTCCTTGCCATCTTCTCGGTCGAGCCCCACATGGTCTCGTATACGACGACGGCCTTGGCCTTCGTCTCGTTCTTTGCCCAGGAAAGATAAGCGTTTATGACCTTCATGGGGTCGCGCCGCCAGATGATGCCGTGGCTCGGCGCTATCATCTTTATGGAGATGTTCATCTTCAATATCTCTTCTATCTTCTTTAAGATCACTGAGGAAAGCGGCCATAGGATATTGGCGTAATATTTCTTCGCCTCATCCATAAGCGCGCACTGGTCGGCCTCATCGTCAAACCTCTCCGATGTCGCGTAATGCTGCCCGAAGGCGTCGTTAGGCAGGAGCAGTTCTTCCTCGGCGCAATAGGTGAACATGCTGTCAGGCCAGTGGATCATCGGGGCCTCTATAAAGGTAAGCGTCCTTCTACCTAATTTCAGCGTGTCGCCTGTCTTGACCGTCTGGAAATCCCAGTTTCCGTCCCGAATGTAGTCATTCAGCGTAGTGCCGCTTCGGGATCCCGAAGAATCTCTCGAGGAGTCACTCCATTCGGGATAATAATGCCGGTAAAGGCCCTCTTTGCATTTTTCGGTGCCGAAGAGTTTCGCTTTAGGGCAGATCTTCATCAATTCCGGAAGCGCACCCGAGTGGTCTGTCTCAACATGATTTGCTATGACATAGTCGATCTTCTCTGGAGGAACTATCTGTCTTATCTTCTCGATCAACTCATAGGCGAAAGGGCCGTAGACGGCATCTACCAAAGTGATCTTATCGTCTACTATAAGGTAAGCGTTATAGGTGGTACCCCTGTTCGTCGTATAGGTATGGCCGTGGAAGGTCCTCACATTCCAATCCACCACCCCTACCCAATAGATCCCTTTTTTTATCTCCAAGGGTTTCATCTTGCATTGCCTCCTGTCTTACTCCAGCAGATCTTCGAACAGCTCCTCGTGCTTTACCTCTTCTCCCAGGATGTGGCATACCAGCTGATAGGTGACGTGGTCTTTCCCCTGCGTCTTCTGCGCGATCTTATTGTAAACATCTATCGCCCCCGCTTCCGCGTCGGTGACCGTCTTTATAATGCTTTTGTAATCCGTGGTCTTCTTCGGCGGCTTGGGGTAAGGGGCATTAGCGTTCTTTTCCAGTGTCATGGGATGCGCGATCGGGGACCCGCCGAGTTCCAGTATCCTGTTGGCTACCTCATCGGCATGCTCCAATTCGTCTTTGGCGATCTTCTCCAGGAATTCGCTCATATCCTCATAACCCTGACCCGTCACGACCTGTGACATATACCAGTAGGAATAAAAAGCAAGCCATTCATCGGCATACGCCCTGTTGAGGTCCGCTATGATCTCTTTTACGTTCAATGCAGCTACCTTTGTTCCTTCTTTACCCATCTTTGACCCTCCTCTTTTTCGTTCTTTATTAACCAGCCTCCATTACCCTTCCTTCTTTCGCGACAAACCAGCTTGCCGGGTCAGATAATAACGAATACGCCTCCTCCAGCAATTCGTAGTGATGCTCCTCCTCCTTCTTTAACCTGTCATAGAAGGTCTTGGCGATACGGACACCGGTATCCTTTGACTGCCGGTCGTAATAGTCATAACTCTTCTTTTCTTTCTTCATGGATATCTTTAATGCTTCCAGGTTGGATGGGTCCGTCTTAAGCCGCCTCTTCTCGGCGGAAGATAACGGCCTGAAGACAAGCCTTAGTTTAGCCTTCGCGGTCCTTGAGATTGTCTTCCTGAAATCGGCCCAGTCCCTATCTTCTTTCAGGCCTTCATGTATCTCTTTTATGCGGTCTATGTGCTTGAGTTCTTCATCGGCGAGCGAGACTAAAAGTCTCTTTGCTACGGCGTTCTTGGCGGCCCTGCTTGACTTGAGATAGAAATTGCGGCCGTCTTTTTCCATCTTTATCGCGGCTTCCAAAATCTTGAGGTCCTTCTTGGGCATGATCTGACCTCCTTTAGGGATTAATTCTGCGGCGGATCAACCGTACCTATAGAGAACTCCGAAACCGCCCTGAGGGTAGTTCCAATCTACGTTCTGAAACTCATCACAGATGACACGGCATGTCCCGCATTCGAGGCACCCGTCTACATTGACCTCTGCGATGCCTTTGTCGTTGATCTTCCAGCAGTCCGAGGGGCAACCGATCGAGCATTGTTTATTTACGCACTTTAAGCATTGATTGCCGTCTTTTACCTTTATATGCGGCTCCGGGGCAAGCTTGAAGCGGTCCACGAACAATTTGTCTTCTACGCGCATCATAAGTTGTCTCTCCTTCCGTATATTAATACCATAATCACAGGCCTTATTCAATCAAAAAATCAGAGGGGCCCCGACGATACGTCGGGGCCCTCAAAAAATCCACAGAGGCGTTATCTCTTCTTTGATTTCTTCTTCTTCGGTCCGCAGCTTCCGCAACTCATTTTCCCACCTCCGTTTCCTGGTTAAAAAATAGCATATTTATCGGGATTAGTCAAGATGCGGGGTTGACACGGCATATTTATTATGCTATTTTATAACGGATGCCAACTCCGGTCTTGACCTCTGTCGCTGATTTCTTCGGCGTTTTATTTAATCTTTTATATCCGCGGGTTTGCCTGATCTGCAGCCATAAAATAAACGACCTTAATATATCCCCTATCTGCGGAGATTGCGTCGATAAGATCAGGGGTAATCCGGAAGCATCGCGTATCGAGGGAAAGACGGAAGATTTCGCGTTCGATCTCGCTCTTTACGCGGCAAGGTATGAGGAGGTCATGAAGAAATGCATCTGCCTCTTCAAGTATGAGGGAAAGACGCAATTGGCGGGCCCTCTCGGCAAGCTGATGAGTGATTTCGCCGTAAGGAATATAGGCGCTGAGGAGATAGATGTGATAGTGCCGGTGCCGTTACACCCGGTCAAGCTGCGGGAGAGGCAATTCAACCAATCCGAACTGCTTGCGGCGCATCTCGCCAGGAAGATGAATAAAAACATGGTAAGAGATAAGGTCAGAAGGATAAAATATACGGCGCCGCAGACGGAATTAAAGAGGGACCAGCGCCTCAGGAACGTAAGGGGCGCCTTTCTTGTCCGGAAGAACGCCGATTTTAAAGAGAAGACGGTGCTGTTGGTCGATGACGTACTGACGACAGGCGCCACGCTGCACGAATGCGCGAAGGCGCTAAAGGATGCCGGCGCCAAAAAGGTGGTGGCCTTGGCGCTGGCGCGGGGAAACTAGATACGATGAGGATCCTTAGAAGATACGTATTAAAAGAACTGGCGGGCCCTTTCTTCTTCTCGTTCGTCATATTCACCTTCGCCATGCTTACGGGAAACCTGATAAAACTGGCCGACCTCGTCATAAACAAGGGCGTCGATTTCCTCTCCATCTGTAAATTGTTCTTCTATATGCTGCCGTGGCTGTTCACGTTCACGGTGCCGATGGCCGTATTGAGCGCCACGCTCCTGACATTCGGCAGGCTCTCCGCGGATAATGAGATCACCGCGATGAGGGCAAGCGGCATAAGCCTCTACAGGCTCGTCTTCCCGCTGGTGATAGTCGGCCTTATAATAAGCCTCATATCGTACGAACTCAACGACTGGATACTCCCGCGCCTGCGGTTTGAATCGAGAAAGCTGGTCGCTCAGATCGGCGTAAAAAATCCGACGGCATATCTGGAAGCGGGGACCTTCATCAAGGCGTTCAAGGGCTACATCGTATTCATATACGGCATAGAAAAAAATAAACTTACGAATATAAGGATCTACCAGCCGCAGGAGGGCCGGCCCACCCGCACGATAATCGCGGCAAGGGGCGAGATCACCTATATACCGGAAAAGGACGCGATCCGGCTAAAACTGATGAACGGCACGAGCGATGAGCCTAATCCGAAAGACCCGAATAACTTTTATAAACTCAATTTCAAGACATACTATATGACGCTCGATCTGAAGGAAGGCAGGGAATTGAATATCCAGAAAAAGAAGTCCGATATGTCGATAGCTGAGCTAAAAAAAGACATGAAGAAGCTCACGGCAGAGGGGGTAAAACCCACTCCGCTTATAATCGAGATCCATAAAAAGATATCCTATTCCTTCTCTTCCCTGATATTTATACTTATAGGCATCCCTTTGGGGCTTATGGCCCGCCGCGGCGAGAAGACGATAGGATTCGGCTTGAGCCTTCTTGTGATAGTGGCCTATTACCTTTTACTCCTCGGAGGAGAAGCGCTTGCCATTAAAGGCATGCTCTTTCCCGCTCTCGGCATATGGCTCCCCAATATCATATTCGGGGCTATCGGCCCGGCGCTTATCTTCTGGGTGGCGGAACAATGAAGATCATAGACAAATACATAACGAAGGGATTTATCTGGCCGTTCTTATACTGCCTCTTCATCTTCCTGTTCCTTTATGTCATAATCGACCTCTTCGGGCATCTGGATGTCATAATAAAACAGGATGTCCCGTTCGGCACCATTAAGACATATTATCTCTCCTCTCTCCCTTTTATCTTCGTCCAGACAGCGCCCTTCGCCGTACTCCTGGCAACGATATTCCTCTTGGGAAACCTGAACCGGCATAACGAGATAATCGCGCTTAGGGCAAGCGGCGTAAATTCTCTACGGATAATAGCGCCGATCCTGATACTCGGTACCGCCATATCGTTGGTGGTATATCTGGTAAACGAAAAGATAGTCCCCGAGGCTCTCGTCACCTCAAATACCATAAAGGACCTGCAGTTCGAGAAAGGGCAAAAACAAAGGAACACGACCCTCACAAACATAACCGTCTTCGGTAAAGAGGGAAAATTGTTTTACGCCAGGACTTACGATGTGGCGACCAAGACGTTGCATGACGTCGTGATATTAGAGCACGACAAAGACCAGCTCTTAAAAAGAAAGATAACCGCCGAGAAGATGGAGTGGACCGGGGACAAATGGAGGTTTTACAACTGCGATGTCTACAGGTTCGATAAGAACGGCAACGTCATAGGCAAACCCGCCGTCTTCAGGACCCCTAAGATACTGCAATTTAATGAGACGCCGGAGGGCCTCTTAAGGAACCAGACCCAGCCGGAATTTATGAACTACGTCCAATTGAGGGATTATGTGCGCCTGCTCTCGCTTGAAAGCAAGTCGACTGCGAGGAAACTGCTTGTAGACCTGCACTATAAACTTTCCCTGCCCCTTACGAGCATAACCATAATGCTCATCGGCATACCGTTTGCCTTAAAGAGGACCAGGTCCGGGGCGATGGCCAGTATGGGCATCTCTCTGGTCATAGCCGTCGTCTTCTACGGCGCGAACGCGATATTTATCGCGCTCGGGAAAGGGGGATTTCTTCCTCCTGCGGTCTCCGCATGGGGCGCCAATATACTCTTTGCCGGCCTCGGGATATTCCTGATAAAGAAGATCCGCGCCTGACCGCTTCGGGCGGCCTTAGGCCTTTCCTGCGCAACCCAAAAATTTGATCTTTCTCTTCACGACCTGCTTTATGGCGTCGCGGGCCGGACCCAGGTATTTGCGGGGATCGAATTCGCCCGGACTTTCCGCGAATACCTTCCTTATGGCGCCTGTCATGGCCAACCGGAGGTCTGTATCGATATTTACCTTGCAGACGCCCATCTTTGTGGCTTGCGAGATCATCTCTTCAGGCACGCCGCGCGCGCCGGGTATGTTTCCGCCGTAATCGTTGCATACCTTGACAAGGTCCGCGGGCGCGGATGAGGCGCCGTGAAGAACAAGCGGAAAACCGGGTAATAATTTCTTTATCTTCTCCAACCTCTCGAAATCCAGTTTCGGCTCACCCTTGAATTTATACGCGCCGTGGCTGGTACCGATAGCGACCGCTAATGAGTCGCAACCTGTCCTCTTGACGAACTCCTCCGCCTGCGCGGGATCGGTATATATGGCGTCCTTGTCGGCGACCGAGACATTATCCTCGACACCGGCAAGCTTGCCTAATTCCGCCTCGACCGGAACTCCCTTTGAATGGGCGTATTCGGCGACCTTCTTAGTAAGCGCTATATTCTCCTCGAAGGGATATTTTGAGCCGTCTATCATCACCGAGGTAAACCCGCCGTCCACGCAGGCCTTGCATATCTCAAAGTCCTCTCCGTGGTCCAGGTGCAGGACGCAATCTATCCCGGTGCATTCCATCGCGGCGCGGACAAGATGGAGCAGGTACTCCTGACGGGCATATTTACGCGCTCCGGCCGAGACCTGAAGTATGACAGGGGCCTTCTCTTCGGCGATCGCCTCGGTCACGCCCTGTATTATCTCCATATCGTTTATATTGAACGCCCCTACCGCGTACTGTTCCCTATACGCTTTCTCAAACAACTTCTTAGTCGAAACGAATGCCATCTCCTTCTCCTTTTTATTTTAGGTTCCCAGTTCCCACGAGGACAGGTACTCCTTCTGTTCCGCGGTCAAGGTATCTATGGCTATCTTCATGGACCTCAATTTAAGCGCCGCGATCTTCTCGTCTATGTCCTTGGGGACCGCATATACCTTATTGCTTAATCTATTTGAATTCAACTTTACGAATTCGGCCGAAAGCGCCTGATTCGCGAATGACATATCCATGACCTGCGCCGGATGGCCTTCGGCGGCGGCGAGATTTATGAGGCGCCCCTCGCCGAGAAGGTTTATCCTCCTCCCGTCCTTCATGGTATATTCTTCGACAAATTCCCTCATCTTCCTCTTCTTCCTGCTCATCCTATCAAGGGCAGGGATATCTATCTCTACGTTAAAATGGCCGGAATTGCAGATGATGACGCCGTCCTTCATCAATTTAAAATGCTCCGCCCTCAAGACATTGCAATCGCCGGTCACCGTAACAAATATATCGCCTATCCTCGCCGCCTCTCTCATCGGCATGACCCTGAACCCGTCCATGACGGCCTCGATGGCGCACAAGGGGTCGATTTCCGTAACGATGACGTTGGCGCCCATCCCCTTTGCCCTCTGGGCTGCCCCTTTTCCGCACCAGCCGTATCCGGCGACGACAAAATTGCTCCCGGCGATCAATTCGTTGGTCGCCCTGATAATACCGTCGACCGTAGACTGGCCTGTCCCGTATCTGTTATCGAACATATGTTTGGTATTGGCGTCATTGACCGCGATGACCGGAAAGAGCAAAAGCCCCTTCTTCTCCAGGCTCTTTAACCTTATGACCCCTGTGGTCGTCTCCTCGGTGCCGGCCAGTATGCCCTTGACCAGGTTCCTTCTCTTTGAATGTATCGTCGAGACGAGGTCCGCGCCGTCGTCCATCGTTATGTTCGGTTCATGGTCGAGCGCAGCGTTGATATGCCTATAATATGTCTTGTCATCTTCCCCTTTTATGGCGAATACCGGGATCTTATAGTCCTTGACGAGGGACGCCGCGACATCGTCCTGGGTCGAGAGCGGATTGGACGCGCACAGGACGCAATCCGCGCCGCCGGCCTTGAGCGTCATCATGAGCGCCGCGGATTCGGTGGTGACATGCAGGCAGCAAGATATCTTCACTCCCCTTAAGGGCTTCTCTTTGCTGAACCTTTCGCGGATGAGCCTCAGGACCGGCATGTTCTCTTCGGCCCATTCGATCCTCAATTTTCCTTTTCCGCTTAACCTGATGTCCCTTATGTGGTGTTTCATGCGCGCCTCGCTAATATTTTGGCTTTATCCGTCAGTTCCCATGTGAAGCCCTGCTCTCTCCTTCCGAAATGCCCGTAAGCGGCCGTCTTCCTGTAGATGGGTTTCTTGAGGTCCAGCGTCTTTATTATGCCCACCGGCGTGAGGTCGAAGTTATCCCTTACCAGTCTTACCAGCCTTTCGTCTGAGACCTTTCCTGTCCCGAAAGTATTGACGTTTACAGAAACAGGCTCGGCCCTTCCTATGACATAAGCGATCTGCAGCTGGCATCTCTCGGCTAATCCGGCTGCGACGATGTTCTTCGCCACATACCTCATCATATACGCGGCGGAACGGTCCACCTTTGTGGGATCCTTCCCCGAAAAGGCGCCGCCGCCGTGCGGTATAGAGCCGCCATAGGTATCTACGATTATCTTCCTTCCGGTCATACCTGTGTCGGATTGGGGACCGCCGACCAAAAACAGCCCTGTCTGGTTGATGAAAAATTCGGTATCCTTAGTGAGGTAATCTCCGACAACGGGTTTTATGACTTTTTCTATGATATCTTTGCGGCCCTTCCTGAAAAAAGCATTTTTCTCCACCGCCTCATGCGTATGCTGCGCCGCTATAACGACATTCGTCACCCTCTTCGGTCTTCCGCCGGCGTATTCGACCGTTACCTGAGATTTACCGTCGGGGCCCAGGTATCCCAGGATCTTCTTCTTCCTTACCTCGGTCAGTCGCAGCGATAATCTATGCGCCAGCATTATGGGAAGCGGCATCAGTTCTTCGGTCTCGCGGCAGGCATATCCGAACATCATGCCCTGGTCTCCAGCTCCTCCCCTGTCTACACCTTGCGCGATATCGGGAGACTGGGCGTGTATCGCGTTTAATATGGCGCACGTATGATAATCGAAACCATACTTCTGATCGGAATATCCTATATCTTTAAGTATATTGCGGCACAGGTCATGGACATGTATGAAACTGTTAGTGGTTATCTCTCCGCCGACTATGATAAGGCCCATGGTGACGTACGTCTCGCAGGCGACCCTTCCTCTCGGATCGCTCTTAAGCACCGCATCAAGGACCCCGTCGGATATCTGATCGCATACTTTATCAGGATGCCCTTCCGTCACCGACTCGGATGTAAACAGATAATTATGTCTTTCCATTCTTTTGCCTCTCCTTTGTTTTTAATTAGAGAAAGATAGATTTGCTTTCCGGTAAGATTCTATATCGCCGATATCGTACCACACGCCTTTAAAGACGTGGCATCTGACTTCATGTTCTTTATGAAGCCATTGGATGAAATGGCCCGGAGCATCTTTCTCGTTGCCTATCTTCAGGTAATCGGTTATCAAATCTAAACCATCCTTGGGAAAATAGTATATCCCGGTGGCCACCAAAGACGAAGGGGATTCCCGCGGTTTTTCCAGAAAATTAGCTACATTACCCTTATCGTCCAGCTCGACCACTCCGTATCTGTTTGCCTTTTCCTTATCGTTTATATCATATGCGCCCATGGCGAATAATCCGGGCTGGACCTTGGCGGCTTCTATAAATCCCCTGAGGTCCCAATCGAACATGTTGTCGCCGGCCAAGACCATGATATCATCGTTTACATTCTCCCGTTCAAGCACCAGCCTGATATCGCCTAAGGCACCGAGCCTGTTTTCATTCGTCGTGCTGCCGTCGTTATCCAATACGACCCGTTTCTTTGTCTTCAGCATCTTAAGCCAGCCCTCAAACAGGCCGTGGAACCTTTGATTTGTCACGATATATACGCTGTCTATCTCGTTTAAACTTTCCAGCTTTTGGACGAGATGGTCCATAATGGTCTTTTTCCCCACGATAAGAAGGGACTTGGGCCTATCCTTCGTCAGGGGGTATAACCGGGTAGCGTATCCTGCCGCTAATATCAGGGCCTTCATTTAAATTTGGCTAATTCTCCCTTAAGATAAGTGACCATCTCTACGGGAGTCGGGTCTCTCTTGTTCAATATGGCCAGATAATAACTTGTGAAATCTCCCAGATATATCAGATAGAACATCCTTGAGAGAAGGCCCTTACCTTTTGAGCGCACTTCTATGACCTTGGATTTCTTCTTTATTATCCCCGCGGTTATCTCCATCCTCTTGGCCACTCTCGGATGTTCGCTCTCGTCTCTCAGGAAAAGGACCGCAAAATCCTTGAGCAGTTTTTTGGGATTCTCCCAACCGACCGTCTCGTTGTGGTTCATCTCGGGAAAGACATGGGTGGACGCCAGCGTCTTTGAATTCTCTTCCAACTGGCCCCTGAATCTGGTTATCACCGAATCAAAATGTTTGTTGGCGGCATAGATTATGACGTATTTACCGAGCAGGGCTTCGGCCAATTTCTTGGCGAGATTATTGGTTGTCTTTACCTCCGGCTTCAGGGCGCCGTCCCTTAGCTCCTCTATGGTTAAGATGGCATCTTCTATGTCCTTCGCCTTATCTTCTATAAGTCCTAATTTAGACAATACCACAAGCCACGGGAAGAACGCGTATCCCAACGCTGTCCTTGGCGGATAACCCTTCGGGATAGATATAAACGGGGTGCCGTCTTCTTTCGCCTTCGCCTCCAGTTTCCCGCCCGAAGATACGGCAAGGATCCTGGCCCCTCTTCTTTTGGCCTCATCGTAGGAAGCGAGCGTCTCTTCCGTATCGCCCGAATAACTGCAGGCGAAGAAGAGCGTATCTTCATTCACGAAATTCGGAAGCGTATAATCCCTGCTTACCAATAACGGGATCTTTAACTCATCGCTTAAATACGAACGGAGCAGATCCGCGCCTATGGCTGAGCCGCCTAAGCCGGAGAATACCATATTCTTGAATTGCGCCTCTTTGTACGACTGCGGTGCGGAAAAGCTCCTGCCGATCCCGAAGGCATGCCTGCACTGATCGGGGAATTTAAGGATCAGGTCAAGCATATCCGACCTGTCTATTTTTTTAATACCTTTTACGTCATCCAACACTTTCATTTCTTCCCTCCATACTCAGATGTTTATGGTAGTTATAGTAAATTAGGGACGAGTTCCTTGAGCTTCTCTTTTGTGTACTCCTCGACCTCGCGTCCGGTCGACAAAGTCAGCGCCTCTTCCGCGATCTTCTGGGCCGCCTTGTATTCGACCGACCTTATGACCTGCTTTATGCGCGGGAGGTTCACCGGGCTGGTCGAGAACTCATCCAGGCCGAAACCCAACAGTAAAATCGTGAAAGCAGGCTCTCCGGCCATCTCTCCGCACATCCCGACCCATATATTGGCTTTATGGCCGGCATATATTACGTTCTTTATGAGCCTCAGGACAGCGGGGTGTGCAGGCTCATAAAGATACGCGATCTTTTCGTTGACCCTGTCGACGGCCAGCGAATATTGGATAAGGTCATTGGTCCCGATAGAGAAGAAATCAACCTCCCTTGCCAGTATATCCGCGGTCAAGGCGGCCGACGGAACTTCTATCATCGCGCCAACCTGCATGTCTTCGTCAAAAGAGACCTTCTTTTCTCTCAGCTCCTCTTTTACCTCATTTAAGATCGTGTTCGCGGCCAAAAGCTCCTCTATGCCCGATATCATAGGGTACATGATCTTTAATTTACCGTGGGCCGAAGCCCTCAATATGGCCTTGAGCTGTACCTTGAAGATCTCGGGGCGCGCCAGGCAGAACCTTATCGCCCGCTGCCCCAAGAAAGGGTTCATCTCTCTCGGCGTAGTAAGCTGCGATAAAAATTTATCGCCGCCCAGATCCAGCGTCCTTATGATGACCGAATTCGGCGTCATCTGTTCTGCGACATTCTTATATGCCGAATACTGTTCCTCCTCCGTAGGCAGGTCCACGCGGTCCAGGTAGAAAAACTCGGTCCTGTATAAGCCGATGCCCGAGGCGCCGTGCGACTTGACCGAAGGGATCTCATCGGGTATCTCTATATTCGCCGTAAGGTCGATCTCGCGGCCGTCGGGCGTAACGCAAGGCAGGTCCCGGATCTTGATCAAGATCGTTTCTTGTTCCTCGAGCCTGGTCCTTTCCCGCCGGTATTTCTCGATCGTCTCTTCGTCGGGATTTACGATGACTATCCCGTTCGAACCGTCGACGATCACCATGTCCCCGTTCTTAACGGTCTTGGTCACGGTCTTTAATCCCACGGCGGCCGGTATCTCAAGGGCCTTGGCCATAATGGCCGTATGGGATGTCTTTCCGCCGATATCGGTCGCAAATGCTATGACATTCTTCTTATGTAACGAAGCGGTATCCGAAGGAGACAAGTCGTACGAGATCAAGATAACTTTCTCATTTATATCGGCTAACGTCTCGCGCTTTTTCCCGAGTAGCTGCCTTAATACTCTTTTACCCACGTCGCGGATATCCGCGACGCGTTCCTTTAAATATTCGTCTTCGACCTTGGAGAAAACGTCTATGTATTTCTTCAGGACATCGTCGAAGATATACTCCACGCACAGCAATTCCTTCTTTAATCTGGAGATGACCTCTTCTATCAGGGTCCGGTCCTCAAGGACCAGAAGGTGGGCATTGAATATCTCGGCATGTTTGATCCCCAGCTGTTCGGAGATATGTTCCTGAATGCCCAGTATCTCCTGCCTTGTACGGATAAGGGCTTCCTCAAAACGCGCTATCTCCTTGGCTAAATCCCTTTCAGGGATCTCCTTCTTGAGTATAGCAAGGGTCTCGCTATCTAATATAAAAGCCTTTCCTGACGCGATACCGGGCGACGCCGGTATACCTTTAAGGAACATCTATCTCTCCTGATAAGACCATCTCGAGCTCCGCCATCGCTCTTTCGGCATCCTCGCCGTCGATCTTCAGGGTAACCTGACTGCCTTTTCCGGCCGCCAGCATCAGTATCCCCATGATCGACTTGCCGTTAACCTCAAGTTTCCCTTTCTTGACGGTAACTGTCGAATCGTACTTATTCGCTATCTGCACGAATACCGCGGCGGGCCTCGCGTGAAGTCCCGATTTGTTCTTAATAACTATCTTCTTCTCGGATATCATCTATCCCTCAATTTTTATGTTTTTATGTATCTTTATGCCCCAACTGTCTTTTGGCGCCAGTTTAAACTTCCAATGGAACAAGAGCGAGAGCTCCTGATAGGTCCTCTCCAGGCCCGACTCCGATTCCGAGATCGTCTCAACCGGAAAATACCACATAGAGGTCGGCCTTGAGAACTCAAAATCTATCCTTACGCCGTACCACTGGTCATTTATGTTTATATTCCTCATGTCATGGACCTCGCCGATCCGGTTTAAGTGCGGGTCCTTTAAGGAGTAATTGAATTCGACCCCAAACCACGGAGAACACTCCCTTGAATCCAGATTGATTATCTTATAATCGATCTCCACGGCTGAGCTGTTCGCCTTAAGATTTATTGTTTTTTCCATTCTGACCCTGTATATGTCTCCTGGGGCCCCGGAATAATTTCCGTCGCGCGCCATCCGCAAGACCACGGCCTTTGGTTTCGCGGGTTTTTCAATCCGGTATTTATACTCGCCGTTCAGGAAATCTCCCGCCTCGCCGAACTTCGAAGCGGCAAAATCTTTAAGCGTTGCGCCCTCTCTCAGGAAATGATCCAGCAGGGAAACCTTCCGGTACCAGTCATAACTCACATCGGCAAGGAGCGCGGCATATTTACCCTTGTCAATATCATGTATGGAGACGATGCCTTCCTCCGACTCCCCGGCGCCGGGCTTGCTCTTCTCCAGCACCTTTTCGTGATAATGCTCTTTCCTGCGCATAAGCGTATTCGTCAGGTTAAGCGCAAGCGGTTTAAAGTCCGTCTCAAAGAGAGAACCGCCGCGGTAAGGCGCGACATCCAGTCCTAACTTTGAATTCGACAAGATCACCTCATCGTGAGAATCGCAATCGAGATCCGTCGTGTCAATGCTTAACCAATTCGGGTCCCTGTGGTTTATCGCGTCGATCTCCTTTTCGGCCTTGATCAAGTTTGAATATACCGCGCTCCTTAAATGGTTCAGGTACAGGCCGCCGAAGACGCCGTGCCAGTAAGCGCAATTACATTGTCCTTTATACAGGTATTCCTGCGCTTTCTTTGATTTCGCCTTCGCGACGCGCGCGCTCACATAAAGCATCTTCTTCTGCATGCTGTTCGATTCCGGATATTTTATCAAAAAATTCTTGAAATACCCGCCGCTCCATTTCATCATCTCCCTGTAACTGGCGCAGGTCAGGTATATCCTGTCTGTCGGGCCGTTCTCCTTTATGTATTCCGGGAACGTCGTCGTCTTAATCCAGCCGGACTCCGCATCAAGGGCGTTCATGAAATTCTCAAGCCATCTTTCTTCATAGACCCATTTGAACGTCCCCGGCCAGATCCCGTATTTCTCGCCGTCGTCAGCATATATCCTCGACTTGAGGCCTTTATCTCTTGAGTGCCGCATATAATCGATCGTCTCATGCGGAAGCCTGAAAGGCATCGTATATCTTAACTTTTCTGAACCGGGAAAGATAAACAGCTTCTCGCCCTCGTCCTCCGTCACATAATACCCCGTAAGGTCATCGGGTTTCTGGCTGACATACGTAAAATGCCAGTCGTCTACGATAGTGAATTTTATCCCGGCCCTGGCCAGGGGCTTGATCAGCGCCGGCTCCCATACCCTCTCGGTAAGCCATACTCCGGACGGCCGGTAGCCGGTAAGTTTTTCTATCTTTTCATTCATCAATTTTATCTGGCCTAAGATATCCCTCTCGGGGATAAGCGACAATATCGGTTCATAGTAACCGCCGGACAACATCTCGATCTGGCCGCGCCCGACCATCTCCTTAAGCATCTTTATGAATTCCGGATGTTTCCCTATTATCCACTCCAGAAGGCAGCCCGAATAATGAAGCGAGGCCTTTATATTCGGATGCCCATAGAGCATCCTCAAAAAAGGAAGATAGGATTTCTCATACGCCTCGGCGAAGACCCATTCGAAATTTCCGTCCGGCTGATGAGAATGAACGGCCATCAATAAATCTATCTTATTGCCAGAATCCATGCAAGACCCCTAACCCGAGCCTTTGGGTTTTTCTATCAAATTGACGATGATCTTGGAGATCTTATCCGCGTCATGCCTGACATAATCGTCGGCAGTCATTATATCGCCTTCCACGACGGCCACCCCCAATTCGCGGATCTTCTTTATATCCGGCACTACCGGATAGGCCTCTTCCCCCTTATATCTCTCCAGCAGGTGCTCCGGTATCTTTGCGGTATTGACTATGCAATAATCTATCAGCGCGTGATGGGTGTGCCTTAAGAGCGCCTCGACATGGTCTGAGGCGGTATAACCGTCCGTCTCGCCGTGCTGGGTCATCACATTGCAGATATAGACCTTGATCGCCCGCGACCGTATGACCTCGTCGGTGATCTTCTCCACGAGAAAATTCGGTATTATGCTGGTATATAGGCTCCCGGGCCCTATGATTATCGCGTCCGCTTCCTTGATCGCCAATAATGCCTCGGTCGTAGGCTTGCAACCGACGGGATTCAGATATACTTTCCGTATTGGGCTGGACGTTTTCGGGATAGTGCTCTCACCGAAGGTCTGGGAGCCGTCCGCGCGCTTGGCGACCAATGTCACCTTCGCCAATGTCGACGGCACGACCTGTCCGCGGATAGCGAGTACCTTGCTGGATTCCTTGATCGCCCTCTCGAAATCACCGGTGACCTTTGAAAGGGCCGTGATAAAAAGGTTTCCGAAATTATGCCCTTTGAGGCCTTCGCCTTCGGTAAAGCGGTATTGAAAGAGGTCCCTTACCAAGGTCTCGGCATCAGCCAATGCCACCAGACAGTTGCGGATATCACCCGGAGGCAATACATCAAACTCGGTCCTTAACCTGCCCGAACTTCCGCCGTCATCCGCCACCGTGACTATAGCCGTGATATTTGAAGTTACTTCTTTTAAGCCGTGCAATAATATCGAGAGCCCCGTGCCGCCGCCTATGACGACGAGCTTGCGCCCCTTCGACAACTGCCGCTGCTTGAACATTATGTCCACCAGGTCCTGTTCGCGCCGCGGCAGGAAAACGGTGATAAAGGACTTTACCATCTTCCTTAATCCGACGATCATCAGCGTCACGCCCAATAAAAAGAGGACAGTCCCTATGATGACGTTGTCCGTCTCCTTCATCAGAGAACCATGCCACAGGAAACCTGCGGCTATCATCTCTAAGAAGATGCCGAAAGCGAAGAGAAAGATCCATCTCTTGACTCTCATACCCGGATATAACCACTTAAACCAGCGCATTTTTCATCCCTTGGTCTATATAATTAATATAATCGGAAAATTAATGGCGTTTTGTGTCTTCGTCTTCGATCAATCCTAAGATGCTCTTCTCGTCTTTGCATTGCTTGAGGGCTTCTCGGAACGCCCTGTCTTTCAACAGGCGAGAGATCCTTGCTAATGCCTTCAGGTGAGGGCCCGCTGAATCCTGAGGCGCTACCAGTAAAAAGAATATATGGACGGGTTCGCCGTCAAGAGAATCGAAATTCACCCCTCTCGGCGAAAGCCCGAAAGCGGCGACCAGCTGCGTCACACCTTCGCTTTTACCGTGGGGTATTCCCACTCCCTGCCCTATGCCGGTAGACCCCAGCGCCTCGCGGCTCAGTAATATTTTGATGAGCTTATCTTTGTCTTTTATGGTGCCTGATTTATGCAAAAGATCGACAAGCTCTCTAATCGTACCTTCTTTGTCCTTTGCCTGCAGATTCGCCGTAACCGCCTCGGGGTTTAGAAAATCCATTATTTTCATTACGTCTCTCCTCCTTAGAGTTAATGTAGAATGTTTAAATCTCGGCCATTGGCCTCGATTTAAATTCGCTCACCTTAAAATATCGGGCGAATTTATGGAGCGGGTGAACGGGATCGAACCGTCGACAACTACCTTGGCAAGGTAGCGCTCTACCAGCTGAGCTACACCCGCATTTAAGTAAATTTTAGTTACTTGCCCCTCGTCACTTCGTTCCTCGGGACAAATTTTGCTACTGTCAAAAATCAGCAAAATTTGGTGGGCGGAAGAGGATTTGAACCTCCAAGGGTTTCCCCACTTGCTCCTAAGGCAAGCGCGTCTGCCAGTTTCGCCATCCGCCCTCGCAAATTTACTGGCGACTGGTGAGCCGCGAAGGACGTCGAACCGTCGCTCCACAGCAAAAAGTGCTAATAAATCAACTACTACTTGTGTCGCTCCCGCGGGGCAACTTATGTTTCCCCGCGAGCCCCCTTCTTTAAAGCGCAGGGGACGAACTCCCCTGCAACCCCTTAGGTTCTCGTCATTTGGTGAGCCGCGAAGGACTCGAACCTTCAACCAACAGATTAAGAGTCTGCTGCTCTACCGATTGAGCTAGCGGCCCGGTTTTAGAAAGATAATTTTATCACAATATCTAACTGCGGTCAACCTAAAATCCAAGGAAAAATAGAGACCTCGGCCTACGGCCTCGGTCTGAATTCGCTCATTTTAAAACGCCAGCGAATTCATGGCGCGCCCGGGGTGAATCGAACACCCAACCTTGTGGTTCTGCCGCCTGTTTATGGCGTGCCTGGCAGGACTTGAACCTGCGACCTAGTGGTTCGAAGCCACCCGCTCTATCCAACTGAGCTACAGGCACGCGTGTTGCGGCATCCCGAAGAAAATCCGTAGAAGTTTCTACATTCGGGAGAAGCCACCTATCATGCCGGCACTTTACCACGGAATCCTGACCCCTGCCTCGACCTTTGATTCCTCGGCCAGCTTCTTAAACCTGAGAAACGCCTCGCCGCCCAGTAGCTTGCGGCTGAGAGTGGCCGTCATACCGCTCTTGCGGCCTTCGGCGCCGATGAATTCAAACTCAAGCGCGTCTTTCCTCGTAATATTCCATCGCACCGCCCCGAGGAATTTTATCACTTTCTCCACGGGCCTTTTGTATCTCGATACGCCGATACCGATCCTGTATCTTAACGAGCCGAACCTTCCGGATATCCCAGTGCTCTCGAACTCGGCCTTAAACAAAAATCCCGACTCTCCGCTCGTATCGAGCATATATGCCAACCTGTCTTTTGCCGTTATATGCCAATGTCCCTTGAATATCAGGCTGCGCTCTTCTTTCGTCTTCCTCTTAAGCCGCGTCTTCCTGTACCGATAGACGATCTCGTTGTCCCTGCCGACCTCCCATACCCCATCGAAGAGAAGCACATCCTCAGCGCCGCCTTCTTTCGAGACCGCAAATGCCAGCCGGTTGGACCTATCCGCCCGCCACCTTCCGGATAATCTTAAGAGACTGGTTACTTCTATCTCCCTTTCCTTTTTGGAGGTTATCAGGAAAGCCAGTTCGTCGGAGGCTACGCTTACGATCTTGCTCTTTAACGTAAGGACTTCCTTATTGGCTCCTCTGGCATCGGTGACGACCAATTCAAGGTTATGGTCTTTATTAAGACGCCACTTGCCTTTGTGGTACAGTCTGTCGGGTTTAGGAAACGAGGAGGTCATATTGGGGGTCTAAACGCCCTAAGAACCTTATGCTGAACGTCCGGAAGAAGACGGCAAAAGGCAGATACAGGCAGATCAGGCAGTACAATAAAAATAAAAGGACGGGCGTCGCAGCGATACCTACCGCCACCCAATAAATTATCACGGACGGCGGCGGTATGGCCGTGGAGATAAAATATAACGGAATGCCCGCCAGCGCCCCCGCGATCACTATCACCAATGCACAGATCAAAGACACCAGCAGATAGACGATACCGGCACAGATATAAAAGCCGGCCTTTATAAGAAGATATAAAATGAAATTTGCGACGTTCTTCCTCAGCAGCGAAAGGACCTTGGACCAGGCCTGCAAAATCTTTATCCTGTCCTTGAACATGACCGGGACGACAAAATTTGTCGTAATCAATGATATGAGGCCGAATATAAAAAATAAAAGCAGCGCCAAAATCAAATACGGTAAAAGAACGAAGAAAAGTTCTATGAAGTACTTGATATCCGGCTCGGCTACATTGATAACGCCTGTCTTAATAAGCGTGAGAATGCAAAAATATACGATCGAACCGAACAGGGCTAAGAAAATCCCCATGAAAACCAGATTAAATAAGAAATAGGAATTGCCTATCTGCCCGTTAGCCTTAAACGGAGCGGCTATAGAGGCGTCGTTCTTTATCACGTCCTCCAGAAAGACAAAGGAAAAACGGGACCCGAGCCACGTAAATAAGGCTATAAATGCCACAACGATAAGTACGATCACCGATAAGACGATGACTACGGTCCTCATCTCCTCGCGGGTAAGGGGTTTCTCTTCGCCGGCTTCGGCTGATTTCGAAGGCTGGTCTGTCTGGACCTCCTTGCTTGTATCTTCATGACGCCCGCCGTCATTAAAATTTAAATTGCAGCCGCCTGACATGTAACCGGCCATAAGAGCGATGAAGGCAAGGACAAGCCATTTCTTAAAATTAAACGGCTTAAATAAAACGGTGACTGTCCAATTTGCCGAAGAGTTTATTATTTCCCCGAAATCCACCATCGTATCCGCCTATCTTCTGTCATAACGGTCGCGATATTCCCTGAGTTCGATTGAATCCAAGTAGCCGTCGCCGTTCTTGTCGAATTTCCTCTCGCGGCTCGTGCGCGCCTTCCTATACTGGCTGTTCTCCCAGTTCTTCTGCGCCTCAAGGTCTTTCCTGTCCGAGAACGCGCCTTTGTCCTTATCGGGCAGATTTAAGGTATTCTGGACCGACAGTCCCGCGAATACCAAAAAAACGGCGCCGGCCAAAAAGAGAGCCTTAAAGAACCTGAAAAATGTCCTCTTTGTCATTCTAGGATAGATATTAACACAAAAAAGGCCCTTATTCAATGCCTCTTCGCGAAGACAAGCGTCGAAAGAAGACATATCAGGCCGCCGAGGATCACGGCACCCGGAGCGCCAAGCTTACTGGCGAGAGCGCCGGCAAATAGACTCCCGAGGGGCGCCACACCCATAAATGAGACGGTATATAAGCTCATGACGCGGCCGCGCTT
>JAGUXU010000171.1 GCA_020061685.1 Candidatus Omnitrophota bacterium | reverse complement strand
TCGGCCTTATCGGAAGGGACGCGAAGATAAAAGAACTGAAGATAGATACGGAGGGACTTAAGGCAAAGATCGAGGTCCTTGATAAAGAGGTGCAGGAGAAGAAGCAGCGCAGGGACAACCTGCAGGCCTCGACGAAGACGATCGCGGAGGATATACACAAGATACAGATAGAGCACGCCAATAAGATAAGCGAAAAGTCCGGCATCGAAGAGGCCGTCGGTAAATTAAACGAGGAAGAGTCCCTCCTTAACCTGGAATTCGACGAGGTAAAGTCCGAGATAGACACGCTCGTAGCGAAGGAAGAGGAATTCAAGAAAGAACTCTCCCAGTTAAACGACGAAGACGCGAAGGTGCAGGAGACCATAAAGGGCAATCAGGATACCATCTCTCTTAAATTAAAAGAGAGGGAAGATACCCTTGTCCTGATAACGCAGCTGAAGACCGAACTGGACTTGCTCAAGGATAAAGAGACCTCGGTCCTGAACGCCTTGAGTATGATGGCGCGTTCGCTGGACGACGAGAAATCCGGCCTCGGCTCCAAGGAAAGCGAGATAGAACAGTCAAGGGCCAAGATATCGGAGCTCCAGATCGAATCCGAGCAGCTTACAAGGAACAACGAGACGCTGCTTGCCGGCAGGTCGACGGCGCAGGAAGATTCCCTTAAGATCTTAGAGGAAAGAAAGGTATTGGCGGATTCGATAGCGAAACAGGAATCCGAGGTCAGGGAAGTCCAAAAACAGCTTGAGGAGATAAGGGGCCAGGTACATGTCCTCAACGTGAAGACGACGGAATTCAATTACAAGAAAAGCGGTTTACGCGACAGGTTGCAGCAGGTCTATAAGATAGAATTGGATTTGGAGCAGGTCACGATACCCGAAGATACAAATTGGGAGGAGACAGGCGGTAAGATAGGGACTTTGAGGTCGAAACTTGACCAGATGGGCCCTGTCAACCTCGTCGCCATAGAGGAACATCAGGAATTGCAGGAGAGGTATACTTTCCTTACGACACAGCAGCAGGACCTCTTGCTCGCCAAGGACGACCTGCACAAGGCGATCAACAAGATCAACAGGACCACGCGCGAGCTATTCCTCGAGACCTTCGAGAAGATACAGGTCGAGTTCAGGAATATGTTCAGGATGCTCTTCGCCGGCGGCGACGCGGAACTGATGCTTATCGATCAATCGGACATATTGGAGAGCGGCATAGAGATAATCGCGAGGCCTCCAGGCAAGAAGCCCCAGTCCATCTCGCTATTATCCGGCGGCGAACGTTCGATGACGGCGATATCGCTCCTATTCGCGATATTCAAGGTAAAGCCGAGCCCGTTCTGCGTACTGGATGAGATGGACGCGGCCCTGGACGAGTCGAATATAGACAGGTTCTGCAAGGTCCTGAAGGACTTCGTTAAGACATCGCAGTTTATTATGATCACCCATAACAAAAAGACGATTTCGGTTGCGGACGTCATGTACGGGATAACTATGGAGGAGTCCGGTGTATCGAAGATCGTTTCGGTTAAATTTTCAAATGAGGTGGAGGCGAAGACCGTAAATGCGACACATTAAATGTGGCGCATTTAGATCATCTTGATCTATAGGCGCAGACCCGGTTTTTGCCGGTTCTTTTGGCCTCATACAGCGCCATGTCGGCAAGATAGATCAACTTTTCTTTATCGAGCGCGTCTTCTGGGTAGGTAGCCAGGCCGGCGCTTATCGTCAGGTTCTTGGTCGGCTGGACGTCCTGGCCTTTGAACTGAAAGGACTCGATAGCCTTCCTCAGGTTCTCGGCTATATCGAACGCCTTGCCGTTGGCGATATTAGGCAGTATCACCGCGAACTCCTCACCGCCGTAACGGGCGACATCTCCCTGACCGTCGCAGGTGGTCTTCAGTATCCTCGCGATATCGCGCAATAACTGGTCTCCCATCTGGTGTCCCAGGGCGTCGTTATAATTCTTGAAATTGTCTATATCGAACATGATGAGGGAGAGGGGCGTCTTGTTCTCGTAGGCCTTCTTCAGTTCCTCGGTCAGGAGGTATTGAAAATAACCGTGGTTCCACAGCCGGGTAAGCGAGTCAGTATTCGCCGCATAGACCGTCTGCTCGTAGAGGCGCGAGTTCTCGATCGCCAGGCCCGCGTGATTGGCGAACATCGTCAACGTCCTTATGTCGTCCTTCGTGATAGGTTTTTTGGTGAATATATTGTCGGCCAGGATGACGGCTACGACCTTGTCTTTCGCCTTTAACGGCACCGTGACGAAATACTCGGTCTTAAGGATTTGGAGAACGGGGTCATGCGCGAGTTTCTGGCGCGCTTCCTCGGTAGTCACCTCAAAGCCCATCCCCTCAAGGACGCTTAATGCGAGTACGCCTCCGTCTTCACGCAGAGGTATCCTGATGCCGCGGACGATCTTGTCCAGTTCGGAGCCGCCCTTTTTATAGTGGCGGTACCGGGCTATCAGGTCCTCAAGGGACATCTTCTCGGTCTCGATCTTTGTCCAGATGCGGCCGGCGTCTTCACCGGAATGCGGCCCTATCCCCATCTTGCCCTCAAGGATCTTTTCCTCCTCATTTATGAGAAAGAGCATGGCCCTGTTGAAGCCCAGCCCCTCGTGGGAGGTCACGCCTGTCAGGATTATGAAGAGGATCTCCTCGAGCTTAAGGGTAGAGCGCATGGCATTCCCGATCTCGTAGAAAATACTCAGCTCCGCCCTTATCCTGTCGAGCATCTCCTGCAGATTTTTCTTTTCCATAATAGCGGATATGATACCTCATAAGGGGCGGCTTGTCAAGTTTTGGCGGGGGAACGGCCCGCGGATGACCAAAATTTTCCCTTGACAGGCCCTGCTTTAAAAAGGTATTATAAAAACCATACCTAAAACGTATTAGGAGATAGGAACGTTCACGGAAAAGCAGAATAGAATAATTAAGAGGAGATGCTTTAGCAAATGAGCAGGATAAAAATGTTATCGTTACTTGTTTTTCTCTTTTTGATTGTTCCTTCGGTTACGCGAGCCGACACAACCGCCGCCGCGAAGTTAGCAGAGATCAAATCCCAGATTCCGGCGGTCTGGAACGGAACAAGATGGGACAAGACAAGGGAATTAGAGGATTTTCTCGCGGCCTATCCCGCGAAGGACTTGACGGGTGCCGAAGCCAGATTCACACTCGGCTATAACTACAGGGTCTTAAGGAACTATGACAAAGCATTGACGGAATTCAAGAGAGTCATAGCCGAATATCCGGATTGCAATGCTCAAGTGATTCAATCGCAGTTGGAAATAGCCCAATTATATTATTGGGATAAGAGGGATTACGATAAAGCCATCTGCCAATATGAGGTCGTTTTGAATTCATATCCCGATACATGGGAAGGTAAATATTCTCAGGAATATATAGGTCGCGCTTATGAGGCAAAAGGTCAGGAGCAAAAGGCAGCAGCCGAATATCAAAAAGCGTATAAAAAAGGGAGGATAACCGCGGGAATAGCCGAGGCCCAGATACTCTTAAGGCAGGCATCGGCCTTGCCGTCTTCATCTGCTTCCGAGAAAGAATACAGGGATAAGAAATTCAGGGAACTTCTTTCATTCTACAAGGAACTCTATTTGACTTGCCCCATAGAAGCGGAAGGCGGAGCGGCGATGGGCCAAATAATAGACGGCATCT
>JAGUXU010000048.1 GCA_020061685.1 Candidatus Omnitrophota bacterium | reverse complement strand
CTGGAATTTTAAGCCCTTCCTGGATATGGATATCATGAAAGCGATGATGACAGGGGATTACTCCTTTGTCATAAAAGAATTCAGGATAAAAGACGGCCGGATAGATTATGCGGATTATTTCAATAAAGACAATACGTTGGAACGCCGGCTTACAAATATAAACCTCTCGCTTACAAATCCGAAAGGGCAGACATATGACCTTGTCATCACAGGTGGCGCCAGGGATAGTAAAGAGGAAGATCTTATGTTCAAGGTCACTTATGAGTGGAGACGGGATTCTGTCGAGGGGACAGCAGCGTTAAATACCAGGCATTTGAGCGAATATTGGAATTATTATCTGGACGAGATATTTAAGCCGTGGCATCTTAAGGCAGAGGAAGTAGGTGCCCATATCTTATTTTCGTATTTAGATAAGAAGTTTACCATGAAAGGCCGGTATACGGTCAAAGATGGCACCCTGACCTACGGCGACCTGACCCTCGCAGGCGGCGCGTCAATAAGTCAGGATTTAAGATATGTCAAATCTGCCCCCGAAGAAAACGCCGTGACCACGGAAGTGTCCCTGAGAGAATTATCCTTATTGACCGGGCAGAATATTTTTCTCGATAAAGGGGGCTGTGAAGTGACGATCAACCGGAAAGAAGTCACGATTAGCAGCCTCTTCGGCGAGATAAAACATCAACCGATCTCCCTAAGCGGAAGGTTTTTGTTCATCGAACCCCGCGAGCTTTATTTATCCGGAAAGACGGGTGAAATCGATAATGCATTTCATGCGAAAATCGTGAAAGATAACCAGTGCGTGATAGACTGGGAGGGCAAGATAAAAGACTCATCTTTGAAGATCCACGCGGATATGCCGGACCTGAAAGACCTTGCCTTCGACCTCACGGTCCAGGGGGATGTCCAGCTGTCCGATATAGGCAGCCTTATTACGGGGACGGAAAAGTTCAAGGGCAGGATCAATGTCTCAGGGGATATCAGGGGCGAAGCGGATGAACCGGCTTCACTTAACGGCAAAGCGGTTATGAAAGTCGAGGGTTTTTCTTTTCTTGACTCAAAAGCGACTTCGTTCGAATTTGAGATGGCTGCGAAAGACGGCCTGTTTACCGGGACCATCCCCCAGACAGATTTTTGCGGCGGTAATTTCCGCGGGACGATAAAAGCCGACAGGGATAGATTCGGCGCCGAGTTGGATATAAACCAGTTCGATATAAAAGAACTCATCAATTCTAAGCCCGAACTTGAAGGAACAAGAGGCATTATAAGCAGTAACGTCGCTTTTGTCACAAAATGGGCAGACCCTTCCGATGCTACCGGCGGGGGCTATATCAGAGCGACGGGTTGCGACCTTAAGAAGTTACCCCTGTTCCTGTCCGCGGAAGAGGGAATAGAGAGCGTTACAAAGAACGCGGATTTCCAGATGCCTGTCTTTGAGAGGATAGATGGAAATTACGAGATAAGGGACAGGGGCGTTGATTTCGGGAACATATCCTGTAAGGCGTCCGGGTTAAATTTGACGATCTCCGGGAATTTCTCATTTTCCGGGACGGTCGATTTTACCGCCGGCTTCCGATTCATGACCTCAAGCCTCTTTAAGGTGGCGCGGCAAGTCCTCCTTCCGGAGACTATAGGGCTCGACCTGATAGCCGACGGCATCGTGGTCAAGATAGAAGGCAAATGGCCGGACCTGAAACAGAGGACCACGGTCCAGCCGATAAGGTCATTAGGCGCTATATTCCCGCCGATAGGAGGCGGGAGTCCCGGTAGATATACCCTGGATAAATTGTGGCCTTGATTATTTAGAGGTCTCTTCTTTCTTCCTCGCGGCATCCGAGCGTGTCAGCTCGAACTTATCAAGATATCTCTCCTGGAATTTCTGCATATAGAGGAAGAGCCCCGGCGTGACGAATAGGGTCACGACCTGCGAGAATATCAGCCCGCCAACGACGACCAGCCCGAGGGGCTGTCTGGATGAGCCGTCGGCGCCGTAACCGAGCGCGATAGGCAGAGCGCCCATAATAGCCGCCAATCCCGTCATAAGTATTGGACGGAATCTTACTATTGAGGCCTCGTGTATAGCGTCGAGGTCGCTTGTGGCGCCTCTGTCAAGGTTCTGGATGGCAAAGTCAACCATCATGATGCCGTTCTTGGCGACGATACCCAACAGCATGAATATTCCCACATATGCATATAACGATAACTCTGACCTAAAAATGAAAAGGGTCGCCAGGCCGCCGAGGGTAGCGACGGGCAGCGTCGTAAGGATAGTAAACGGATGGACGTAGCTTTCGTAGAGTATGCCTAACACGACGTATTTCAGAAAGATAGCGACGATGATCAGGATGCCGAGACTCGAGATAGCGTCCTGGAACTGCTCGGCCTCGCCCTGGAACGAACCGGTCATGCCCGGCGGCAGGATTTCTTTTGCCGCCTCTTCAAGGTCTTTGGTGGCGTTTCCGAGAGGAACACCGGGTTGGATATTAAACGAGAGCGTGGATGAATTAAGCTGGTTAAGGTGAGGGACATCCTGAGGCCCGACACCCTCAGCTTGCCTGACGACCGAACTTAAGGGCACAAGATTCCCGGTTACCGAGGAACGCAGATATATCTGGGACAGGTTCTCGGGTTTCTTCTGGAATTTTTTATCAAGCTCCACGATTACATCATACTGGTCTAACTCGGTTTTGTATGTGGTGACCCTTCCCTGGGAATAGGCGAGGGTAAGGGCATATTCGATATCCCCCGCCGTGATACCCAAGGTAGAGGCGCGGTCGCGGTTTATCAATATGTTCAACTGCGGCATATTTAATTTTATGCTGTTCTGGATATCTACGAATTCCGGCAATTCATGCATCTTTTTCTCGAGTGCGAAGGTGGCTTCATATACGGAATCTTTCTGGGACCCGCTTATAACATAGGAATACTTGTTACCCTGCGCGGTACTTTCGCCTCCGGTGGCTATCTTTATAGCAGGGATAGCCTTAACGAAAACGAACCCGTCGGGTACCTTCGCCATTGCGGCACGCACCTCTTGGACGACCTTCTGTATCGGCTCTCTTTTATCGCGGGGCTTAAGTGTTGCGAAGAAAATCCCGGTGCTCTGATCGGCGCCCGGCATCAGCCCGCTTAACGTTATTATCCTTTCCAGGTTCGGATTTGACTGAAGGACCTTGTTGAGTTTATCCTGATAGGCCCTTATCTGTGTCGTGGATGTCCCCAGCGGCATCATCATCTGCCCCATCATGGCGCCGCTGTCGCCTTCAGGTATAAAAGATTGAGGCAGGACGCTGAAAAAGAGAAAGGTCCCTGCCAGGCAGGCGACCCAGATAACAAGAGTGCTCAGCGGACGGTTAAGCGTCCATTTGAGTGCAGTACCGTATCCGCCTATTATCTTTCCCATAAAGCCGTTGACGAATTTCTGCAGGGGTGTCTGGCCTTTCTCGGAACTCTTCAGCATACGGGCGCACATCATGGGCGTCAGGGTAAGGGAGATGACACCGGAACAGGCGATAGCCACTACGACGGTCACCGCGAATTCACGGAAGATCCTTCCCACTATTCCGCCCATGAAGACGAGCGGCACGAAGATTATCGCAAGGGATACGGTCATCGATATGATGGTGAATGTTATCTCTTTTGCGCTCTTTATCGCCGCGTCGAACGGTTTCATCCCGGAATCGGCCAGGCGCACGGTATTCTCAAGGACTACGATGGCATCATCGACCACGAACCCGACGGAAAGGGTAAGGCCCATCAGCGAAAGCGTGTCCAGGCTGAAGCCGGCCACCTTCATTACGACGAAAGTGGCTATGATCGATAAGGGAAGAGTGATGCTTGGTATGATGGTATCCGATATGCGTCCGAGAAAGAGGAATATTATAAGCACGACCAGGATGAGGGCGATAAGTATGGTTTCTTTCACATCTTCCACGGATTCCACTATCGGTATTGATTTATCGTAGAATACGTCAAGCTTTACCGAGCCGGGCAGCTCTTTTTTCAACATCTCCAGGAGGTCCCGTATCCTTTCCGCGAGGGCGACGGTATTGGACCCACCGACGCGCGAGACCGCTATGACTATGGTCCCCGTATGCATTTTTTCTCCGGGCCTGCCGAACATCGGGTTGACGACATCATTGTCAACGCTATCGATGCATTTAGCTATATCCCTGAACCGCACGGGCGCGCCGTTGCGGTATGTGACTATCAGGGGTTCGTAATCCGCCGCTTTTAAGAGCTGGCCCTGAGGTTCGATGGAGAACGAGCGGCTCTCGCCGTTCAAACTTCCGGCGGGAATGAGCACGGTCCCCGTATTGACGGCATCCGCTACCTCGTTGATGCCTATCTTAAGTGCGGAGAGCTTGTTCGGGTCGACCTGTATCCTGATGGCTCCTTTCGCGCCCCATACCATTACCTGTGATACGCCCTCGACCGTGCTTATTCTTTGGCCCACCCTCTTGTTCGCGAAATCATATAATTGACCCTGCGTGAGCGTATCGCTCGATACCATCAGGTACATGATGGGGTCATCTGAAGGGTTGACCTTCTGGTATGACGGCGGCGCGGGCAGGTCCGTAGGGAGGTAGCCTGCGGCGTTGGATATGGCAGCTTGGACATCCGGAGCTGCCAGGTCTACATTGCGGTTAAGCGAAAAAGTAAGGGTTATCTGCGTCTGTCCTTCTGTGTTATCGGAGAGCATACTATCGAGCCCCTGTATCTGCGTGAATTGGTTCTCAAGGGGCGCGGCCACGGCCGATGCCATGGTATCGGGGCTGGCGCCCGGATAGCTGACAGTGACGACTATGACAGGGACATCCACGACCGGAAGGTCGCTTATGGGAAGGGTCATGTATGCCGCAATACCGAATATAAGGACGACCACCATCACAAGGGTGGTCATAATGGGCTTCTTAATAAAAAGTTCAGAAAAATTCATCTCTTATTTACTCTTAGTTTTATTATGTTTGGCGTCTTTTTTAACCGGTTCAGCCTTTTGGTTTTGTTCCGCGTCCGTTTTTTGCCGTGTCACATCCGCGACTGTCACACCGGGGCTTAATCCCAGGTGTCCCGCGGTCACGACTTTTTCGCCGACTTTAACAGCGCCTTTTTCAATTATAATGTGGTCATTTTCCCTGTTTCCCGTGGTCACCGTCCTGAGGTCAGCTTTATTATCAGGTGTCACGGCGAATAAGTAGGAACCTTCCCGCCCTAACTGGACCGCCTCGTAAGGCACCAGGACGGCGTCTTTTTGTATATACAGGATAAGACGGACCCTTACGAACTGTCCCGCCCATAACGCCTTTTCCTCGTTCGGGAAGATAGCGCGCAGCAAGACAGTACCCGTTGAATTATCGACTGTGTTATCCAGAAAATGAAGTTCTCCGGAATAAGAGTAGTCGTCGCTTCCCGTGACGGCAAGTTCGACTTTTAACGTTCCCTCTTTCATCGCCTTGCGTATCCTGTCAAGCTCTATCTCGGGTACGGTAAAGTCCATATAAAGAGGGTCGATCGTCTTTATGTTCACCAGCGTGGGGCCGTCATTCGCCGTCACCACATTCCCGGGATCGACGAGGCGTTTGCTTGTTAATCCATCGATAGGGGAATGTATGAAACAATAACCGAGGTTTATCCTTGCCAGTTCGATATTGGCGTTGTCGAGTTTTGTTTTCGCCTCAAGAGAAGCCACGTCGGTCTGATATTGGTCCAGGTCCTGTTGCGAGATGAGTTCTTTATCGAAGAGTTTTTGGTTCCTCGCCAAAGTATCTTTGGCCAGTTTCAGATCGGCGGTGTCCTGGGCTAAAGCGGCCTCAGCCTTATCAAGGTCGGCTTTATACGGGGCCGGGTCTATGGTGAAGAGCATATCGCCCCTCGAGACTATATCGCCGTCCTTAAAACTG
>JAGUXU010000119.1 GCA_020061685.1 Candidatus Omnitrophota bacterium | reverse complement strand
TAAAAAGTAAGAAAGATAGTTCATTATATATTGGATATACCAAAGATATTAACCATAGATTAAAAGAACATAATTCCGGTATGGTTGAATATACACGAAAATGTAGGCCTTGGGCTCTAATTTATTATGAAAATTTTATCTCCTTGGAAGATGCCAAAAAACGAGAAAAGAGTCTTAAGCTTTTTGGTAAAGCATACGGACAGCTAAAAGGTAGAATTGCGAATAGCTTGAAAGGTGCGGGATGAAGCAGGAGAGGATAAACGAGATTTGGGGCGTTCTTCTCTTCGCTGTAACTATCCTGATTTTTGTAAGCCTTATCTCCTACGACCATAACGATTTACCTTGGTTTACCTCACAACCTAACGTATATACCAAAAATTACGCGGGGATAGTCGGCGCAGGCGTCGCGGCCGCTCTATTCTCCCTAATAGGTTTCAGCGCTTATGTCATACCGGTCCTGACCGCGACATGGTCAATCGGGAAATTCTTAGGCAAGGTGCCGCAGAAATTTTATTTTAAATTACTCGGCACCTCTTTTTTATTTATCGCGTTAAGCGCCTTCCTTAGTATGCTTGGTTCGCCGCCGGATGTGGTGAAGGTCCACCGCGGCGGGCTCTTGGGGCTTTTCTTCTCCGATTTTTTCGTAAGATACTTAGGGCAGGTCGGCGCTTATGTGATGGTGACGGTCCTCGGGCTTCTGTCTGTCCTGCTTGCCACTGAATTTCTCATATTCCCGATATTCATGTCCCTGATGAACACTATAACGGGGTTATTTTCCGGGGTCCTTAAGAGAAAACCCGCCTTATTAAAGGAAAGAGAAGCCAGGCGCCCCGAAAGGGAATCGCCGTTAAGGCGCGGATTTGAAGCGGTGAAAGCCGAAGTCGCCAAGGCGCAGGAGCCCAAGGCCAAGGAGGAAACACGCCAGGCCCCCGTAATAGATATCAAAAAAGTGATAAAGAAAGAGGATGGCAAGCCCGCTCCGATAAAGGTCGTAAAGCGCGCGGTCGGGGATTACAAACTGCCGGACTTAAACTTACTTGATTCGCCGCCGCCTTTGGAGGAGAGGAAGATAACCGAAGACCTCAACGCCAACGCGAAGATACTCGAAGAGACCTTAAGGGATTTCGGTATAGAAGTGAAGGTCACGGCCGTAGAGCGCGGCCCGGTCATCACAAGATATGAGTTAGAGCCCGCGCCCGGCGTCAAAGTCACAAAGATAACCAGCCTCTCGGATGATATCGCGCTTACCATGAAGGCGCAGAGCGTGAGGATAGAGGCGCCGATCCCGGGTAAGGCAAGGATAGGCGTGGAGGTGCCGAATTCCTCGAGCGCGTTGGTATACCTAAAAGAGATATTGCAGACCTCTGAATTCCAGAATTCCGAATCAAAACTCACATTGGCCCTCGGCAAGGATATCGGCGGCACCCCTGTCATCGCGGACTTAGGCGAGATGCCGCATGTCCTGATAGCAGGCACGACAGGTTCGGGAAAGACTGTCTGTGTCAATTCGATAATAAGCTCGATGCTGTTCAACGCCACACCGGATGAGGTCAGGTTCCTGATGGTGGACCCGAAGATGGTGGAACTGGCTATGTTCAACGGCCTGCCGCATCTACTGTGCCCTGTCGTGACAGACCACAAGAAAGTGGCCGGCGCCTTGAACTGGGTAGTAAACGAGATGGAGTCGCGTTACCAGCTCTTCGCGCGCCTCGCCGTAAGGAATATAGAATTCTTCCACGAAAAGAAGGCAAAGGGCGATTTTAACGGGCAGGACGACGTGCCTGAGGTCCTTCCTTATATAGTGGTGATAATAGACGAGTTAGCCGACCTTATGCTTATCGCCGCGCAGGAGGTCGAGAACGCCATAACACGGCTCTCGCAGCTCTCGCGCGCGGTCGGGATACACATAATACTGGCAACACAGAGGCCGTCGGTAGATGTCGTCACAGGCGTCATAAAGGCGAATTTCCCGGCGAGGATATCGTTCAAGGTCGCCTCCAAGGTAGACTCAAGGACCGTATTGGATATGAACGGCGCGGATAAACTGCTCGGCAGAGGCGATATGCTCTTCTTAAGGCCGGGCGACGCCAAGCCTACGCGCGCGCAGGCCTGCTTAGTCAAGGATAGCGAGATAGAGAGAGTGATAAATTTTATAAAGGGCCAGCGCGAGACGGATTATGACGAGGAGATATTAAAAGAGCAGGACAGGAGAGTCCACGGCAGGACCTTCGAGAAGGACGAGATGTATGAGGAGGCGGTAAGGATGGTCCTGGAGACCAAACAGGCCTCTGTCTCGATGTTACAAAGAAGGCTGGGGCTAGGTTATACGAGGGCTGCCCGGCTTGTCGACACCATGGAAGCCGACGGTATAGTAGGGCCGTATAACGGCTCAAAGCCGAGGGATATCCTGATAGATAATATGGAGGCCGTGAAGGCCAAATGGAGTCAATCGGGGCGAGACTAAAGAAGGCCCGCGAAGACAAGGGCATCTCTCTTGAACAGGCGCAGAAAGATACGCGTATCCATAACAGGATACTGGCGGCGCTCGAGGGAGGCAGGCCGCAGGAAGCCGTCTCCGGCACGGTCTACATAAAGAGTTTCATAAAGAAATACGCCGATTATCTCGGGCTTGACGGCGCCGCTCTCGCGGAAGAATATAAAGGCGATAAGCCCAGCCCCAGCGAACAGATATTGATAGCGGCCCAGAAGGATTCGTCTTTCAGGTTCCCGGTCAAGAAGGTGATCGCCGCCGTAGTCGTCATCGCTGTCATCTTCGGCTGCATTAAACTCGTGATATTTGCCGGCTCAAAGGTAAAGGAAGGCCTTAAATCAAGGCCGAAGGCCGTCAAGAAAGTCGAATCTCCGAGGCCTAAGCCCGTCGTGAAAGAAGCCCCTAAAGAAGCCCCCCGGCAGGCCGCAACGGCTCCTGCCGTTGCCCTGGTACCGAAAGGCGAGAATATTTCCCTCAAGATAAAAGCCAAAAGCGACGTCTATCTCAAGATAAAAGCCGACGGCAGCGTCATATATGACGGCATCCTTAAAAAAGGCGACGCCGAGACGTGGGAAGCCAAAGACTCCCTTGATATCTCGACAAGCCGCGCCGAGGCGATAGCTGCCGAATTGAACGGCAAGGCCCTTGGCGCTTTGGGAAAGGGTGTCACAAAGAACATCCTTATTACCAGGGACGGCCTTAAGCTGCCGAAATAGCCACCATCCTGAATATGTCCACAAAAGTATCTATCCTCTCATTAGGCTGCGCGAGAAATCTCGTCGACTCCGAAGTCATACTCGGTATATTAAAGAAGGCCGGCTGTGATATCGTAGATATAACGGCAGGCGCGGATATCGCCATCGTAAACACCTGCTCGTTCATAGAGGACGCCAAGAAGGAATCCATAGACATCATCCTTGAT
>JAGUXU010000080.1 GCA_020061685.1 Candidatus Omnitrophota bacterium | reverse complement strand
CCGGAAGGGCCGACTAATACGACAAATTCCTTGTTCTCTATCCCTAATGTGACATCCGAAACGGCCTTAACGTTACCGCCGTAAACCTTTGAAACGTGCCTTAAACTTACCTGAGCCATTGAGCCCTCCTTGAAATATAACTTAATGATACTACGGAAGTTAACTACATGTCAAGTCAAGTAATCTATGACCCCGGCGATGCCGGATTTAAGGTTCTTTCTGTGGACTATCATATCTATCAGGCCGTGTTCCAGTAAGAATTCTGAACGCTGGAACCCCGGCGGAAGCTTCTGCCTTATCGTCTGTTCGATGACGCGCGGCCCGGTAAAGCCGATTAGGGCCTTCGGCTCCGCCATTATTATATCGCCCAGAGAGGCGAAACTGGCCATAACGCCGGCCATAGTCGGATTCGTAAGCACGGATATAAAGGGTACCGCGGCCTCGTGAAGCTTGGCAAGTGCGGCAGAGGTCTTCGCCATCTGCATAAGGGAAAAGAGGCCTTCATACATCCTCGCCCCGCCACCCGAACCCGATACTATTACGAGAGGCAACCTTAAATTCATGGCCAGTTCGGTGGCGCGGGTTATCTTCTCGCCTACGACCGAGCCCATAGAGCCCATGATAAAGCGCGAATCGGTAACGACGAATATTATCCTCTTGCCGTCTATTGTCCCCCTTCCCGTTATGCAGGCCTCGTTTAAGCCCGTCGCTGCCTGGTCCTGTTTCAATTTCTCCTCGTAAGAGCGGGGCCCTTTGAATTGTAACGGGTCAAGGGACCTTAAGGTCGCGTCACGCTCCTCAAAACTACCGGCGTCCAGGAGCATCTCTATGCGCTCATGTGCGGTAAGGATAAAATGATAACTGCACTTCGGACAGACCTTGAGGTTTTCCTCAAGCGCTTTATTATAGATGATCTCTCCGCACTCCTCGCACTTTGTCCAGAGGCCTTCGGGGATATCCTTCTTCTTCACGACTTTTACTATCGTATATTTTGGTTTGCCGAAGATGGCCATATCACCCCAATCTGTTTATCACCAAACCTGAGGGCGGTTTAGGATAGAAATACGTCGTTTTGTGAGGCATACGTTCCCGGCTCTTTACGATGTTATTGATATCTTTAAGGCCGGGGGGATTCAGGAAGAAAGACGCACGGCCGCCGCCTGATGCCGCCCAATCAAACGCCTCTTCCGCGTCCCTTGTAAATGTTACCATCCTCTCCGCCTTATGTCCTTTTATTCCGAGCGCCTTCTCGAAAACCAGATGGTGTAATATCACGACGTCCAGGTTCCTCCAGTAAGAGGAATTCTTCGAATCGATGAAAGCGCCGGCGTCCTCGCGTTTGAGCCTCAGGCACCTATAATCTCTTCCGCCGAGGTATACTCCGATGGCGTGCCTCTTCCTGCCGGCCTTCATACATGATAACATGGCGCGCCGGCTGCCGGCCTCTATTATATCAAAATATTTATTTATCTTTTCAAGATCCTTGCGTAAACGCGCGGCCGATATCCCCTCTACCATGCGGTGTGTGGGAAGTATCGTCAGCCCCGCGGGGTCTGAAGTGGCGAAGTACATCATGACATAATCGTATGCGCCGGGGACCGCTTCTTTTTTGGCTTTCAGTATATGCCTTCTGTATTCTAACGCCACCTCGTAGCGATGGTGTCCGTCGGCGATGAGCGCTTTCTTCTTCGCCATCGCCCCTTTCAGCAAGGTTATCTGTTTCGCGTCTGTCATAAGCCATATCCTGTTGCGGGTCCCCTCAAAGTCCACGTCGAGCGCGGGTTTTCCCTTCGCGACCGCTTTGAGCAGTTTTATTATCTTCTTATTGTCGTCAAAGACTATAGAGAATATGGGGCTTAAGTTCGCCGATGTCTCTTTCATCAGGTTAAGCCGGTCGAGCTTCGGGCCTTTGAAAGTGCGCTCATGCGGGAGGAAACCTTTTGTCCTGTCCTCCACAAGACGCGCAAGGGATATGAAGCCGAGACGTTCTTTCAGCCTGCCGCTTTCCCTGTATCGCTGCCCGTAGACGTACACGCACTCTCTGTCTTCCTTAGCGAGGATGCCCTTTCCTATCCATTCTTCCAGAAAGCGCCCGGCCCTGATATATCTGTTATTGTTCTTGCCATCCGACGGAAAGGTCTTTCCGAGGTCTAAGCGTATGAAGTTATAGGGGTGGGACCTGTAATAGGATGATTGCTGATCTTTATTTATGACGTCGTACGGCGGAGTTATCACTCTTGAAAGCCTGCCTACGGCCGCCGGGTCGTATCTGTATCCTCTGAATGGTTTGATTATTGTCATCTCTTTATGAATCCGGTAATTGCCGCGCCGGTGAAATCGGCCAATAGGTCAAAGATATCCGGGCTCCTGCCCGGCACAAATATCTGATGGAATTCGTCAGTCGCGGCGTATAAAGTCGCGAGCGCGACCGCTGTCATTATAAGGGCGCCTTTCACCAGCCTTGTCTGCGTCTGCCTCAATGCCCGGATAAGCAGGTAACTTAAGATACCGTATTCGAGAGCGTGCAAAAATTTATCAAGGTAAGGTATCTCTATCCCTACCGGTAACGGTTGCGGCATTGAGGATATTGTGAAGATTATAGCACAATAAACGATAACCGGAAGCCAAAAAGTGATAAATTTATTTAAGCCGGACTTCATTTAAAGAAGCCCTTTATTTTTTTTATAAATGAGGCGGCCTTGGGGAATGTCTCTTCGCCCGAGGCCCTGGCAAAATCCTCAAGTATGCGCCTTTGGGCGTTGTTTAAATTGGCCGGCGTCTCGACGATAATACGAACATGTTCGTCGCCGCGGAGGCGGTCGTGAAGATTCACTATGCCCTTTCCTTTTAACCTGAATATCTTTCCGCTTTGCGTCCCGGGCGGTACGCTCATCCTGACTTTTCCTTCCAAGGTGGGGACTTCCACTTCGGTGCCAAGCGAGGCCTCAACCATAGATATGGGGACTTCACAGAGTATATCGTCGTTGTGACGCTCGAATATCTCGTGGGGTTTCACATACACCAATACATACAGGTCTCCGCGCTGGCCGCCGCGTAAACCCGCCTCTCCTTCGCCGCTTACCCTCAGCCGCATCCCGCTCTCGATCCCGGCGGGGATCTTCACGCTTATCTTCCTCTCGACGACGACCCTGCCCGTCCCCCTGCATTTCGGGCACGGCTTGGCGATGATCGTCCCTTCGCCGTGGCATTTATCGCAAGCCCGCGAAAAGAATACGAAACCGCGCGAAGAAGATACCTGGCCTGACCCGCCGCATTGAGGACAACGCGTCTTGCTTGAGCCGGGCGCCGCACCTTCGCCTTTGCAGGCCTGGCAGATCTCATGACGCGGCACAACAAAACTCTTCGTCGTGCCGAAAGCGGCTTCTTCAAAGGTGATCTCCAGATCATATTGAAGGTCCGAACCTCGCCGTCTGCCGCCACTCCTTGCCCCGCCGCCGAAGAGCCCGAAGTGCTCAAATATATCTCCTAAATCAAGGCCCCCCATACCGAGGTCCTCGAATATGCTCGAGAAATCGGCGCCGCGGTATATGTCTTCAGTAGTGTAGCGCGAGTCGATGCCGGCATGGCCGAATTGGTCATATTGGGCGCGTTTCTGCTGGTCGGACAAAACGGCGTACGCCTCGGAGAGCTCCTTAAATTTCTCCTCGGCTCCCTTCCTGTCTGCGGGATTCCTGTCCGGATGATATTTTAAGGCGAGCCGCCGGTACGCGCTCTTGATGTCATCTACGGAAGCATTCTTCTGAACGCCCAGTATATCGTAATAATCTCGTTTCTCTGCCACGTCTCCTCGATAGGTTTAATAATAAGATGCTTCGGCCGACCTCGTCAGCCGAAGCATCCTTATATTACCACAAATTGACAAAAAGTTTTACTTTTTCTTTTTGTCGTCTTTATCCTCATCGTCGACCTTATATTCCGCGTCGATGATGTCGTCTTTCTTGCCTTCGCCGCCTTCTTGTGCGGCTTCGGGACCGGGGGTCGAACCGGCTTGTTCGGGACCCGCTCCCGGCTGGCCTTTCTGCGAACTGGCTTTGTATATCTCCTCGGCCAGTTTGTAAGAGGCCTGCTGTAAGTCTTCCGTGGATTTTTTTATCCGGTCGAGGTTCTTATCCTTTATCGCCTGTTTGAGGTCGTTAAGCCTCGCCTCGATATTGGCGCGGTCGGCCTGGCTGACTTTATCGCCGTAGTCCTTCAGTGACTTCTCTGTCGTGTAGACAAGGCCGTCCGCCTGATTGACGACCTCGACCTCTTCTTTTTTCTTTGTGTCCTCCGCGGCGAACTTTTCGGCCTCCTTGACCATCTTCTCGATCTCTTCTTTCGATAACTTCTTAGGTGCGGTTATCTTTATCGACTGCTCTTTTCCTGTACCGAGGTCTTTGGCGCTTACGTGGACGATACCGTTGGCATCGATATCAAAAGTGACTTCTATCTTAGGTATGCCCCTCGGCGCAGGAGGGATCCCCACCAGATCAAACCGTCCCAGCTCGACATTATCGTTGGCCATGGGTCGTTCACCCTGCAGGACGCGGACCGTGACCGCCGGCTGATTGTCCGCCGCCGTCGAGAATATCTCGCTTTTTCTCGTCGGAATAGTGGTATTCCTCTCTATCAACTTAGTGAATACGCCGCCCAAGGTCTCGATACCCAATGAGAGAGGCGTGACATCGAGTAACTGTATGTCCTTGATCTCGCCCTTAAGGGCCGCGGCCTGTATCGCGGCGCCGAGGGCCACGCATTCCATCGGGTCCACTCCGCGCTCTATCTTCTTGCCGACATAATCTTCGACGAATTTCTGGATTATGG
>JAGUXU010000129.1 GCA_020061685.1 Candidatus Omnitrophota bacterium | reverse complement strand
TTGAGTTTTTTCGCGGCCAACGCGCCGGCCAGCGTCGAATTCGTATCGCCATAGACCAAGATAAGATCAGGTTTTGTTTTTACTAAAACGGATTCTATCCTCTCAAGCATCATGGCGGTCTGCCTTCCATGGCTCTGTGAGCCTACGCCCAGATTATAATCCGGCCGCCTAAGCCGCAGCTCCTTGAAAAATACGTCATTCATGTTGTAGTCATAATGCTGGTCTGTGTGGACGATGATCTCTTTGATCCCCGGGCCGTGTTTCTTCCTGCTGAACTCCTTTATGGCTCTCGAGACGGATACGGCTTTTATGAATTGGGGACGTGCCCCCACAATGCTAATTATCTTTGACATCGATAAAGTACGTTTCCTTGAGTTTTTTAAAAATTTCCCGAGCGACCAATCTATATGCATATTCATTAGGATGGCCGTCTTCTAAATATAGGGTGGAAACCTTTTTATAGTTGGCCTGAAAGACGGGCAATAGATCTATATATTTTACGTCCTTGCTTTCCAGATTGCGGAATAGCGACACATTAGGCCGCTCTGTCCTATTCATAAGATATACCTCGGAAGGAAACGGAAAAATGACAAAAATGACCTTTGCTTGTAATTTCGATAATCTATCAAGCTCTTCCCCGATCTTGCTTTTGTAAAGATCGAGATACTTCCTGTTAGTCCAATGCTGATAATACTCCTCATGCGCCGCTTTTCTTAAGCCGAGCTTAATCTGCATCCCCGGCAAGGTGTCTTTTATATACCTGACCATCGCGCTGGCCTGCAGTATCTCTCTGTAAGACTTAGGGGATTCACGATGAATCTGACCTACCGGGAGATCGGGAATGCCGTCCGTAACGTCATCTACTACTACGCCAAAGATCACTACCTTCGGCCTTAGCTTATCGAGATACCTATTTAAGATACCCGCTTCCGATATTATATTATATCCTCCTGCGCCCATATTGATGACGTTGTATCTGTCTCCGACCAAACCTTGTAATTGCTGCGGATAGGTAAACTCGTCATATACGTCCCAGCCAAAGGTATGGGAATCCCCTACGCAAAGAATATTCATCCTCCCGGGGGCCGGTTCAGGCCCCCTAAAGCCGTAAGAATTGGTATTGAAATGTTCCGTCCTTATATTCGGCTTAAGGGTATATCCGATCTCCTTATCCGATTGTTGCATGCTGCTATAAAATTCCACATTCCTTACTCTATAGGGCTGCGGTATCAAATATCTGAAAATCGCTTCGCATATCAAGAGCATCAGAATGGCAGAGACGAAGAAAAGGCATAAATTAACGAGCCTATTTTTCATGTCTTCTTAACTATATCGCCCTTTTTGATATATCTTTTGGTGCAGGAAGCGCATACCGCAGAATCCTTCTTGAAAGCAAGTTTTATGCCGCATTCGCACATATATCCCGCTATCCTTCCTGGAACGCCTATTATCAAGGCGTAATCCGGCACGTCTTTCGTAACGACCGTCCCTGCCCCTATGAAAGCGCACCTGCCTACCGTATGCCCGCACACAACGGTAGCGTTCGCGCCGATGGTCGCACCCTTCTTCACCAGCGTATTTTTAAATTCGTCTCTCCTGCATACCGCGCTTCTGGGATTAATGACATTCGTAAACACCATCGAAGGTCCGCAAAAGACGTCATCTTCCAGAACTACGCCTTCGTATACCGAGACATTATTCTGTATCTTGACGTTATTGCCGATGACGACGTTCGGGGCGATATAGACATTCTGGCCAATAACGCATTTTTCTCCGATCTTCGCGCTGCCGCAGACATGCGAGAAATGCCATATCTTGGTCCCCTTGCCTATTCGGGCCCCGTCATCGACGATAGCCGACCCGTGTACGGAATAATCTGCCGACTTCAATCCCTCCTTAACCGATCTTGAATGGTTTTCCATTTTCCTCCAGTGATTTTTGCGCCGCCGTCAATACTTTCAAGACCTCCAAGCCGTTCTCGCCGTCGCTCAGCGGTTGAGTGTTGTTTTTTATACTCTCGATGAAATGCCGGCATTCCAGTTTCAGCGGCTCCACCATGTTTATCTTCGGCATATATATATCACCTTCCCTTATCGTAAGAAATGTCTCATATGTGCCGTAGTTGTTCTTCTTCTGCCAATCGAAACCCTTATCGTAGATCTTTAATTTCTCGGCGCTTTCCATGTCGTCGAATACCGCCATCTTGTTGGAGCCGACGACGGTAAACTTCCTGACCTTGTGCGGATCCAGCCAGCTGGCATGTATGTGCGCCATCACCTTGTTCTTGAAATTAAGCGTGACGAAGACGACATCCTGTATCTCCTTTCTGAGATAGGATTTGCCTGTCACCGAAACCTCAAACGGCTGTTCTTTTAAAAGGTAGATGGCTACCGATATATCGTGGGCGGTCAGGCTCCATAGGGCGTTCTCTTCCTCCCTCACCTGCCCCAAGTTAACGCGGGAAGAGTATAGATAATGGACCTTTCCCAGGGAACCGTCCTCGATATAGTCTTTTAGCCTCTTGACGGCGGGATGATACAAGAGCAGGTGCCCGACCATCAAGATCTTTTTATTTCTTTTGGCGGCCTTTATCATCTCTTTCCCGTCATCCAGGTCCAGGGCGAGAGGCTTCTCGACAAATACATGCTTGCCCGCGGATAGCGCCTTTAAGGCAAAATGGGCGTGGGTAACAGGTAACGTCGCTATAACAACCGCGTCGATCTGGGGGTCTTTTATTAAACCGTCGAAATCATCCGTAATATTTATGTTGCCGGCATACTGTGATTTTACCTTCTCAAGGACTTGTTTATTTTTATCGCAACATGTCTTCATGCGGCAATCTGCCAGATTATAGAAATTGCGTAAAAGGTTTTGTCCCCATGTCCCTGCGCCGATCTGTCCTAAATTAATCATCTTTAACCTCTCTTTTTGCCCCTTAGCGTAAGATTAAGGCCCTCTTTAAGCTGTATCCGGGGTTCCCATTTTAAGACTTTTTTTGCCCTTGTTATGTCCGGGCAACGCACCTTAGGATCGTCTTCCGGCAACGGTTCAAACCCTATCCTGCTCTTGCTGCCGGTCAGGGAGATTATTTCTTCGGCCAAATACAATATGGTCACTTCTGCCGGATTTCCCAGATTGATAGGTTCGTTCACATCGGACATCATCAACCTATAAAGCCCTTCTATCATATCATCGATATAACAGAAACTTCTGGTCTGGGTCCCGTTACCGTATACCGTTAAAGGTTCGTTCGCCGACGCCTGGGCGATAAAATTAGGTATGGCGCGGCCGTCGCTCTCCCGCATCCGCGGCCCATAAGTATTGAAGATCCTCGCGATCTTCGTATCGAGCCTATGGACCTTGTGATAAGCCATAGTTATCGCCTCGGCAAAGCGTTTACTCTCGTCATATACGCCGCGCGGGCCCACCGCGTTTACGTTGCCGTAATAGTCCTCCCTCTGAGGATGGACCAAGGGGTCTCCGTAGATCTCGCTCGTCGAGGCAAGGAGGAACTTCGCGTTCTTCGCCTTGGCGACGCCGAGCGCGTTGTGAGTGCCCAGGGAGCCGACCTTTAATGTCTGTATCGGGTATTTTATATAATCCACGGGGCTTGCCGGAGAAGCAAAATGTAGGACGAAATCCACCGGTTCTTCTATATCTATGTGAGTGGTCACATCGTGTTTGACAAATCTGAAATTCGGATTATCCGTAAGATGGGAGACGTTTTCGATCTTTCCGGTAATAAGATTATCGAGACAGATCACTTTATTGCCTTTAGCTATAAGGAAATCACATAAGTGCGAACCTATGAATCCCGCGCCGCCTGTAAGTAAGATGTTCATCTCCGCGCCTCTCCTGGGCAGAGCTTCGCCCCTTTGGTTACATTTTTTGTCTTTTTAACCATTTTTTAAGCTTTTGGAGAGACTAACACCTCTCCACTACATTATTATCTACTTCCGCCGCCAATGACCTGCCGAGAAGGTCTACAGAGATTACAAGCGTGCCCTTCTTGTCGTTGAATTTCTCAAATACACCGATGGCCCCTCTCAAGGGGCCCTCTACTACCACTACCCTGTCGCCGACATTCAGATACGGATGCGGCAGCGGGTCAATACCGGCCTCTACTATCTTCCGGACCGACTCTATCTGATCCTGCGGGATCGGTTGCGGGATCTTTCGATTCCCTAATATATTCACGACGCCGTCGGTCTTCTTTATCTCAAGCCAATCATAGGGGCTGGAAGAGCATCTGACGAACAGATACCCCGGGAATAACGGCCGGGCTATCTTCTTCTTCCTGTCCTTTCTCCTGCTCCATTTAAGGACCGTCGGATAAAAGGTGTCCAGGGACTTTCCGGCCAAGAGAAAATTGACCTTATACTCGTAATTCGAGCGGGTCCTGACAGCGTACCAGTTAAGAGAGGTCTCGTTCACGATGTTCCCCTTTATAGCGTATAGACGGGTAGCCCGTCTAATTCTTTGTCGGCCCTCAAGTTCTGCATTATCCTGTCCCTATAGCGTATAGAAGTGATTATTACGGCGTCGGGCTTAAGCTCTTTTATGCTTTCCGGCCCCTGAATCGTAAAACTAAACATCTTCTTGCCCTGCTTGTCCTTATCGTCGTCTATTATCCCCAGAAGCTCCAGATCCGTCTCGTGAAGGGTCACGAAAGCGACCTCCATGACCTCTCCGGCGCCGTAATAGACCACCCGCTTTATGTCTTCCTTTAAAAACATATCTAATTTGGAAGAGATGTTTTTCTTAAGCCTTATATAATAATTGACGGTGTATTCCAGGAAATGGTAGGTTAGCCTCGTCTTTTCGCTGAAACCTTCGGGGGTAAGATAATATGATATCCGTTTATGATTGATGCCCTTGATCTTGATGTAGCCTTTTTTGACCATTTTCTTGAGGCAGGCATTGGTCACGCCCAAGGCTACGCCGAGGCGCTGAGAGAGTTTCCTTTGGGAAGCATTGCAATCCCTGGAGATCTCTTCCAGTAACTGAAGGTTTTTTAGGTCTTCGCTTGGTTTTTGGAAGCTATTTTCTGTCTCTGGCATAGGACAATTGGGATACGGATAACGTTCTAGAAATGAACGATACTATTTTATGACATAACTGCTTACCTGTCAATAGGAAAAAACTTATTTTTGATCGATTGGAAGGATGAAAAACCCTGCTTTTAAGGGGGGATTACTTCAGGAAATCTGAGATACTGCCCGCCACAAATCTTATCTCATCTTCCCTGAGTTCGGGGAAGATGGGCAACGCAAGGACCTCAACCGATGCCCTTTCGCTATTCGGAAAATCCCCGTTCTTATGGCCCAGGGATCCGTAGACCTTCTGGAGATGCAGGGGGATCGGATAATAAACCGCTGTGGCTACCTGTTTGGAGGCGAGATAATCCTTAAGGCCGTCTCTGTTCTTGGTCCTTATGTTATAAATGTTATATACGTGCTTGCAACCTTGCCGTTCGATCGGCGTCCCTAACCTCGAATCAAGGCCGAAACCTTTGAAGAGGCTGTTATACAACTGGGCATTCTTTCTTCTTGCCTCGTTCCATTTATCCAGGTGCTTTATCTTTATCCTTAAAATGGCCGCCTGAAGCTCATCGAGG
>JAGUXU010000075.1 GCA_020061685.1 Candidatus Omnitrophota bacterium | reverse complement strand
GGATGAGCCCGTCTCGGTAAGCTCGACTATGGCGTCCACCAGGCCGGAATACGCCTTCGCCTCTGTGGCACCCCATGAAAACTCCACTTCGGCGTTTATCTTCCTCTTCTTGAGATATTCCTTTGTCACATTCACCAGTTCGGTGGCTATTCTCTTGCCCTTCAGGTCGCTTACCTTGCGGACCGAAGAACCGTTCGGGACCGCGAGGACCCATCTTACGGGGTTTAGGCTCTGTTTGGCGTAGGCAAGTTCGGTAACGCGGACGACGTCTGAGGCGTTCTCCAGTATCCAGTCATTGCCCGTTATCCCGCAGTCAAGTATCCCGCCTTCGACATACCTCGACATCTCCTGCGCCCTTAAGAGGACAGGCTCCAGCTCGGGGTCGTCTACCGACGGAAAATACGACCTCTCCGAGGCAGAGATCGAGAACCCTGCCTTCTTAAACAACTTAAAGGTAGCCTCCTGAAGGCTACCTTTTGGTAAACCTATCTTAAGTCTTGACATAGTCCATATTTTATATTCAACCGGCCGAAAAGTCAACCATATTTTACCCCGCACCTTTGTGCCATTCATTTATTAATAAGGTATCATTAAAGCTTGAATATTGCAAAGGTGCGGGGTTAAGGCGTGAAAGGGCTTGAAAAAAAGGAGTTCCTCGGTTATAATATCTTAACTTTTCTAAGGAGACCAATATGCTAAAACAGATACGGGAAAATTCAAGGATATTCCTATATATCCTGATAGTGGCCTTTGTCGCGTGGCTGGCCTTCGACGCCATAACCACCACCCAACAAAATCCTTATGCCGGCAGTATATTCGGCAAAAAGATCCTGATCAACGACTACCAAAAAGCCTATCTCGCGGCGAAGACTAAGGCGCTATTGACTTACGGGGACAAGATACGCGACGTCCAGAAAGACCTGAACTTGGAGGACGACGCATGGAACCGCCTGATACTGCTTGCCGAGGCGAAAAAGCAGGGGATAAAGGTCGGCGACAAGGAGATAGTGGATTTCATAAAGGGGATCGGCATATTCCATGACAATAACGGTAAGTTCAGCAACGACCTGTATGGGCAGATATTAAGATATAGCCTGGGCCTTACGCCTGTGGAATTCGAGGAGCAGGTCCGCGGCGACCTTACTATACAGAAACTGATCGAAAAAGAAAACCAGAACGTCGCCCTCACCGACGAGGACGTCCTGAAGGAATATAAATTCGCCAACGAGAAGGCAAAGGCCTCCTATGTCCCCTTTAAGGCGCAGGATTATCTGGCGCAGGCGGCCTGCACCGAAGACGAGATAAGATCGTATTTTGAGAAGAATAAAGACGCGTTTAAGGTGCCGGAACAGGTGAACGTCGAGTATATCGGAAAGGCCTTTCCGGCAAATACCGACGCGGAGAAGGATAAGATAAGAAAAGAGATGAAAGACGTTTCTTACGAGTTGGCCGGCGAGAAGGAGCTGGAAGGTGTGGCGAAGAAATTCTCGCTCCCTGTCAAAGAGACCGGTCTCCTTGACAGGGAGACCAGGATCCCGGATATAGGCTGGGACCTGCAGTTCGCCAATGTCGCGCTTTCCCTGCAGCCGGGCGATATAAGCGGCCTTGTCGAGACGAAGACCGGCGTGTACATATTAAAGGTAAAGGAAAAGAAGCCCGCGCGGCAGGCCGAATTCGCGCAGGTGAAAGAAAAAACGGAAAAATTCCTGAAGGCCGAGAAGGCCGAAGAGATCGCCAAGGCCAAGGCCGCCGAGGCGCTGGCGGCAATAAAAACGCGGCTGGAGAAGAAAGAGAAGTTCGAGGATATAGCGAAAAACCTGTCGCTTACCATAAAAGAGACCGACGCCTTTACCCGCAATAGTTATATCCAGGGGCTCGGTGTCGCTCCGGAATTCGCGAAAGCGGTCTTCTCCCTCAAGGAGGGGGAAGTCTTCGGCGAACCGGTAAAGACCCACGACGGTTACGCGATAGCGCGGCAGGCCGCGTTGATACCGATAGACGAAAATAAATACAAGGAAGAAAAGGACAAGTTCAAGGAACAGCTTCTGGCCCAAAAGAAGTACTTCAACTCCATGTCTTGGTTCTTCGAACTAAGGAAGCGTGCTGACCTGAAATCCAATCTGGATCAGTCTCAGGGGGAAAACTGATAGCTTAGTATAACTTCTTGTTTTCCAGCCTATCCCACTCCTTCAGGAGCGCCCTGCATTCCTCAAGTAAAAATCCGGGTATTATCCTGACTCCGGCCTTCCCCAGCGAGCTCATCTTTTTATCCGGGATATTTAATTCGTTAAAACCTATCTTCGCGGCGTCTTTGATGCCGGTGCCGTAAATTATCGCCCCTATCCGCGCCCAGTGTATCGCCCCGAAACACATCGGGCACGGCTCGTTGGTGGAATATATGACGCATCCCGAGAGGTCAAAATTTTTTATCTTGCGTGAGGCGAGCCTTATGGCGTTGACTTCGGCATGGCAGGTGGCGTCGCGCTTTAAGACCGTGTTGCGCGCTACGGCAAGGACGCGGCCGCCTTTAACCACGCAGGCGCCGAACGGCCCGCCGTCCATGGTCTTAAGGTTCTTCCTTGCTTCTCTTACGGCAAGCCGCATAAATTTTTCGTCTGGCTTAGCCGGCTCTCTCATTCCTGCGGCTTGATCCGTTTCTCTATCTCGTCTCTCTGGATCTTAAAGAGGTATTCGTCCGCCTCTTCCATCGTCTCAAATATCTTGACGCTGGGCAGGGCCTTTACTATCTCCAGCACCTTCCTCACCTGCGGCTGTATATTTGTCATGACAAAGGTCCCGCCTAATTTTTCTATGCCGCGCTGCGTCTTGAAGATCACATTCAAGCCCATGCTGCTTACGTATTCCACGCCCTCCATATCGAATATGATGACCTTGGTCGAGGAGTTCAATACCGGATTTATTTTATCCTCGAGGCCCTTGTAGGTATCCGAATCTATGGACCCGGAAATGGTGACCGTATAGACATCCCCCGGTTTCTTCTCGACATTGATCCTGAGCGACATCTTGTCTTCCTCCTTTAAATTTTAATCCCCGAAACACGTCCCGACCGAACGCGCCGATTCGACTAAGGGGTGGTCCGGAGGCACGAGACGTTTGCCTTTGGCCACTTCGCGAAGCGAGACCTTAACGAGCTCATTATTCCTTACGCCGACCATATACCCGAAATCGCCTTCGTTTATGAAATCCATCGCCCTGGTGCCCAGTTGCGTGGCAAGTATCCTGTCAAAAGGGGTGGGCGAACCTCCCCTCTGCAGATGGCCCATCACTACCGTGCGCGTCTCGATGCATGTAAGTTTCTCTATCTGGTCGCCTATGACAAAACCTATGCCCCCTAACCGGACGGCCTCGGTGCTCTGCTTTATTATCCTCTGGACGACCACATCTCCGCCTTTCGGCTTGGCCCCCTCCGCGACGACGACGATGCTGAACCTCTTGCCCTTGCCGTGCCTCTCCTTTATCTTCCTTACGATGGCCTTGATATCGAAAGGTATCTCGGGAATGAGGATGATATCGCCCCCGCCCGCGACACCCGAATACAGGGCGATCCAGCCGGCGTTACGGCCCATCACCTCAAGCACCATGACGCGATGGTGCGATTGGGCAGTCGTGTGTATCCTGTCTATCCCCTCGGTGGCGATCGTGACCGCGGTGTCGAAACCGAAAGTTATATCAGTGCCGAGGATGTCGTTATCTATCGTCTTGGGGACGCCGACTACCGGAATACCGTCTTCATAAAGCCTGTAAGCGGACGAGAGGGTACCGTCGCCTCCGATGCAGACCAGCGCCTCAGCGTTGAGTTTTTTAAAATTCCTTAGGGCTGTCTTATGGAGGTCCCTGAATATGAGTTTACATCTTTTCGCCTGGACCGCATAACGGTAAGGGTTCGCGATATTGGAAGTCCCCAGTATCGTGCCGCCGAGGGTAAGTATCCCCGAGACATCGGGGTTGGTAAGTTTCCTTGTCTTATTCTTGACAAGGCCTTCGTATCCGTCCTCTATGCCGATCACTTCGCATCCTTCTCCCAGCGCCTTCTTTGCCACGGCACGTATGACGGCGTTTAAACCCGGGCAATCGCCTCCGCCCGTCAATATCGCTATCCTTCTCCTTCTCATTTTTCCCCCCATAAGCAGAAAACAATCCTCTTTTTAAGGAGTTTAATATGAAATCGGGGATTAGTCAATTATAAATTACGAAGTTCGCCCATCACGCCGAGCATCCCGCTTTTCGTCTTGGCTGAAAAGGCCCTGACCCTTAAGGCCCTTACGTTATCGAACCCTTTCGTGTACCAGGCGAAGAATTTGCGGAATATAAGGACCCCGTCTTTGGCTCCGTGATATGCGATGCAGGAATCAAGGTGCTCTCGCATCGTATTTATTATCTTATCTATGCCGGGCCTCTCCATGGCCCTGCCGTCTTCTAAAAAAGCGCTTATCTCATTAAATATCCAGGGATTGCCGAGGGCGCCGCGCGCTACCGCGACCCCGTCGCATCCGGTCTCGTCAAGCATCTTCTTTGCGAGTTGCGCGGAAAAAATATCCCCGCTGCCGAAGACAGGGATCTTCAAGGAATCTTTTACCTCTTTAATGGATCTATAATCCACCTCTCCCGAATGTCCCTGGCTTTTGGTCCTTCCGTGAATGAACAGGCCGTCTATGCCGGCATCTTCGGCATGGAGCGCTATCTCTCTTGCTTTAACGGAACTCTTGTCCCAGCCGGTGCGTATCTTCACGGTGACCGGAGCACCGGAATTCTCGACGATGATCTTGAGAATCCGCTTTAATTTCTTGGGGTCTTTGAGCAGGAAGGCGCCCTCCCCCTTCCGGATAACCTTTCTCTCCGGACAGGCCGCGTTAAAATCAATGACGTCAAACTTGTATTTATGCAATTTCTCGATGGCCTTATGTATATACTCGACTTCGCTTCCGACCAATTGAGTCCCCAGCGGCCTGTCGCCGCGCTTGGTCGTAAGCATAAACAGCGCTTTCTTATTATTACTGCTCAGGGAACGGGCGTTTATCATCTCGGTAAAGGCGAGTTCGCATCCGAACTTGCGGTTAAGCATACGAAAGGGCAGGTCCGTTATCCCCGCCATCGGGGCAAGGATAAGGTTGGATTTAAGTTTTAATTTGCCTATCTGCATAGAAAAATCACTGTTTTGCCATCCAGTCCAGGGCTTGAGAGATGATCTCCGGAGGGGGCCATTCGTGCCCGCCTTCGAATTCGTGCTTATAGGCCTTTGCGCCCATAAGACGCAATTTACCGTATTCTTCCCTTGCCGCCTCTAAATTAAAATCTTTTGTGCCTATACAGATGTAAACGGCTATATTTTTAGATATTTTGTATTGCTCTGGATCATAGGGAACGCCCATTGCGCAGGTAATTATGCCTTTGAATTGATCAAGATGTCTATACGCGATGGTAGCTGCCGCGCGGGCGCCGCCGGATAGCCCTGTCGCGTAAAAGCGTCTTTCATCCACGCTGAAACGCTTCGGGATATCTTTCAGCATCGCCTCCTGCGCCCTGACTATAGGCGGCCAGGGGCCGTTCTTCGAATCAAGCGAACCGACGACTATCCATCCTAAATTATCGGCGGCGTAAGCGAACCTCCGGGCCGCGTCCTCGCCGTTTGCGCCCGGGTCGAAACAGAAAAGGACGGGATATTTGGTCTTCGTATTATATTGCGGCGGAAGGCGGACGGCATATGTATACCAATATCTGTCATAGAACCTTACGGTATCGACGGGCTTTACGGGTTTTTCTTCCAGATCCTGCTTCTCCTGCTCGGCTTGGCGTTGTTTCTTGCCCTTTCCCCATTTCTCCTTCAACATCGCGTTTTCTTCGTCACGGGCTCTTGATATAGACGCTATCTGGTCCTTGGAATATGTCTTCTCGCCGGTATTCATAATCACATACACGGCGTAATCTGTCTCGTTCTCTATCACGCATCTTACCGATCCGCCGGATTTAAGGTAGATCATATCGGCGAAGGCAGCGGCTGGTATCAGGAAGGAAAGGATAAAAAATAAAAGCGTGTACTTTTTCATTTATCTAAAGTCATGACATCATTCCGCACTTGCGAGTTTCATCGCCGAGAAATTCACGGTGAGATGCGACCTCTTTATCACGGCGAAGCCGTTGGTATCTCCTGCGGGCGAGGCGGCATTATAACTCCCCAATTCGGATTCCTGTGTCGCCTTATCGGAGCCGGCTAAGTCGTAAAAATCGGGGTCGGTCCCGTCGTCCGCGGTCGTATCCTCGCCGCCGCCGCCGTGCCATTCGGTCGCTTCCTTATAGATCTCCCTTAACCGGCCGTCTTCTTCAACGCCCGTGGCGACGATAAATCTCCATGTTTTGCCGGCCGGGTTACCGATTATGCTCTGCGGTATCGCTATCTCGATCGCTGACCAGTTAGAGTCCTTTATCATAAACCCCTTGGTATCGGTCTGTTCCCCGGTGCTCTTCGCGACCAATTTCCCGTCCGCGTCCCAAATCTTGCCGTTATACGTCTTGGCTATGCCGATCACATACTCGCAAGCCAGGGCCGGCATGACTTTCAATTCGCCGAATGCCCCGCTGTCCGCCTCAAGCGAATTTATATCGCCCTGTGTCAGTATCTGGGCGCCTTTTTTAACGCCCCGGGCGCCGTCTTGGTCTATACCTATCAGACAGTACGGGACCCACCAGTCACCGGGACGGGCCCTCTTTATTAAGAAATAGACGTTCTGGCCGTCCCATGTGACGCGGAATTCTAGGAGATCGGCGCCTTTGGCGAAGGCCTTATTGGTCGGATAGGTATATTTGCCGTTTCCCGTATCATCGCCTGTCTCGTCCTTCCAGATATATTCCCCTTTGTCGACAACCGCGGTGTTTGGCTTAGCCGGCGCGGTGCCGGTCCAGTCGCCGATAGAGCCATCGACTTTGATGGTATGTCCTGCGAGGGACCCTTGTGTTTCTTCAGAATGCAGATCCTGAAAAGATAAAAATATCGCGACGATAACGCAAAAAATAACGAGGGCTCTTTTTCCCATATGTCCGTCCTTTCTCAAAAGACCCGGTGTGATCATCTCATCAGGCCGAAATTCACGGTCAGATACGACTTGTCTATCGTAGCGAAACCCTTCGGATCGTCTTCATCCGCATCCCCGTCGTAACTGCCGAGTTCTTTCTCCTGCGTGGCCTTATCGGCTCCGGCCAGATCATACACATACGGATTCGCGCGGTTGGCCGCGCCGCCGCCGCCGTTCCATTCATCCGCTTGTTCCTTGACCGGGCGCGCCATATCGTTATCCTGCTGCCCGGTCGCAACTATGAATTCCCATGTCTGGCCGGCGGGATTTCCTCCGAGTAATGTCCACGGAATCGCGATCTCTATCGCGTTCCAGTTGCTGTCCTCTATCTTAAACCCTGCGGTGTCATCCGGGGCCGCTTCCTTGCGCCCGATAAGTTTTCCTTTTTCGTCCCATATCCTGCCCTTATACGTCGACGATACCACGACTACATACTGGCATGCCAAATCAGGCGAGACTTTTAAATTGGCGTAGGTGCCGGAGTCGGAACTGCATTCGTCCGGGTCGCCCTGCGCCAAAAGCGTCATACCCCCGACTGCCCCCTTCTTATGGATGCCTATTATCCTGTAGCCGGTCCACCAGTCGGCCGGGCGGTCTGTCTTAACTAAAAGGTACAAGTTGTCTTTATCGTAAGTGACCCTGAACTCTTTCAGGTCCGCGCCTTTCTTAAGCGCCTTATTCAAGGGGTAGGTATAATTACCATTTCCCTTATCATCGCCCGTGGCGTCTTTCCAGATATATTCGCTGTTATTTACGGCGGCGGCATTCTCCTCTTCCGGCGCCGTCCCGACCCAGTCCCTCACATTTTTATCGACCGTGATAGTATGGCCGATGAGAGGGACCCTGCCTGCCTCGGCGGCAGAGAGGCCCTTGACCGCTTGCGTCGTCTCCTCGGCGAAAGAAACTGCCGAAAGGACCGACACGATAGCGAGAACGGATACTAACTTTACCATATTACTTACCCTCCTTCTTTACGGGGGACGATTATTTTTTATTCCTTTAGTCTCTCGTCGCTGAATGTAACTGTTAGATAACACTTTCTGATGACCGCAAATGTATTTGGATCCGAGGGATCGCCTTCAGGCCTGTACCCGTTCAATTCATATTCCTGCGTCTTCTTGTCCGGACCCGCCAAATCATAGACATAGGGATTTGAGCCGCCTGTCTCTCCGCCTCCTCCGTGCCATTCGGACCGCGTCTTCTCCACTCCTCTAAAGATATCGTTATCCTGCTGGCCGACCCCCACTATAAATCTCCATGTCTGTCCGGACGGGTTACCGCCGATCAGATTCAAGGGTATCGCCACCTCGACCGCATTCCAGTTGGTGTCGTCGATCTTAAAGCCGGATGTATCGTCTTTATCCCCGGTCTTACGGGCGATGAGTTTCCCGTTCGCGTCCCAGATACGTCCTTTATAAGAATTAAATACGCCTATCACGTATTCGCAGGCAAGTTCGGGCGAGACCTTCAGGTTCCCGTAGCAGCCGCTCTCGGGGCTCATCTCGTCCGTATCCCCCTGCGCGAGTATCTGCGTGCCTGCCTTGCCGCCCTTTGCGCCGTCCTGGTCTATCCCTATTATCCTGTACGGCGTCCAGTAGTCTCCGGGGCGGTCGCATTTTATCATAAGGTACAGATTATCATCGTCCCACGTCACCCTGAACTCCCTTAAGTCGCTTCCTTTCGTCAAAGCCTTGTTCATCGGATAAGTATAACGGCCGTTCCCGGTGTCGTCGCCCTTCGCGTCTTTCCAAATATATTCGCCGCCGCTTATGGTGGCGGCATTCTCCTCCTCCGGCGCCGTCCCGACCCAGTCCCTCGCATTCTTGTCGATGGAGACGGTATGACCCTTAAGCGGCTCGGCGATCATGACTTTGACCGAGTCGACCGTCACCTTCACCGCGTCGACAGTGACGCCGCCGCCCTTCTCGCATTCCTTTACCGTCAATGTATGCGGCGAACCGGGCGCGTAATTTTCATCCACTTTCCATTCTTTCGTATAAAGCCCCATATTCGAGAGGGACATCTCTTCGGGCGGCCCCTCATCGATCTGAAGCTCCATCTTCTCGACCTCCCTGTCCGCCCTCGGCTCGACCATTATAGCCGCTGTCTTATATATGCTCGCTCCGTCAAACGGAAAGATTATCGTGACTTTATTGACGACCCTGATATCGACGCTCTTTACGCAGATCTGCCCGATCTTATCGGTCGCTTTGACGCCGATCTTATGATTTATCCCGGTTACCTTCGCGGTATCCCATTCGGCGGCGTAGGCGCCCGGCGCCGACGGCTCCATATCCTGCCACCGGCCGTCATCTATGGAATATTCGACCTTTGCGATATCGTCTTCCTTCTCCTCAACCGCTATCTTTACGATGCCTCCGACCGAATAATTCGCCCTCGGCTCTGTTATGACCGGCGACGGAATAGCGTCGTTCGAGACCTCGCCTTCCAGAGTCATCGCGAATATATGCAATCTCCTCTCGGCGGGTAGCGTTATGGAATAAAGTATCTTGCCCTTACCTGGCTCTATGGTCTGCAGATAAATGCCGGCGTCGGGCTTTCTGTCACCGCCCGCCTCGTGATGATGAATCGTCTTTATCGCCAGCTTTTCCCCGTATACGGCATTTGCCCCCCACCAGTCGGAGAAGCCGACCACTTTCTTCTCTTCGGTCCCGTCGGTATAATGCAGGATAAAGGGCGCTTTTCCGCCGCCGTTATGCATCGTCGCCAGGATGTG
>JAGUXU010000105.1 GCA_020061685.1 Candidatus Omnitrophota bacterium | reverse complement strand
TGGCTCAGGGACAAAGAATGGCTCAAAGAAGGGTTCTTTAACGGCTATTATGATAATAAAGGCCGGCGCGCCGAAGGCGGGTTTGGGGCGGATATAAGGATGAGGCTTCACGCGCAGGTCTTCGCCATAATGAGCGGGGTGGCGACCGACGGGCAGATAAGGAAGACATGGGCCTCGATAAATAAATATTTAAGGAGCAGAAGATCCGGCGGAATCCGCCTTAATACCGACTTTAAGGATGTGTATATGGACCTGGGAAGGGCATTCGGCTTTTCTTACGGCGACAAGGAGAACGGCGCTTTCTTTAACCATATGGTCGTGATGCTCGCGAATGGCTTATATAAGAGGGGTTTTACAAAGGAAGGGCACGAGGTCCTGCGCTCTATATATAAGATGGCGGCAAGCGACGAGGCGAAGATATATCCGATGATACCGGAATACTTCAACAACGAGGGCAGAGGCCTTTATTTTTATCTTACCGGCTCGGCGAGCTGGTATATCTATACTTTGATGGAAGAGGTCCTCGGCATAAAATTCAATTTCGGCAAGATCATCCTCGAGCCCAATTTAAAACTTTCCGATTTCTTCAACGACAGGATAGAAGTGAAGTTCGCGTGGCGCGGAAGGACGGTCAAGGCGGTATTCCCGCGCCATGGCCGCGCGCGCCTGGAATGAAGATCTCGGTCAAGGTCAAGGCCAACACTAGCCGGGAGCGGATAGAGAAGATAGACGATACGAATTTTCTCGTCTGGATAAGGGAAAAGCCGGTCGAGGGCAAGGCCAATGAGGCGGTCGTAAAGGCCCTGGCGGAATATTTCGGCACCGCGAAATCCAACGTAGTTTTATTAAAAGGTCAAGCATCCAGACAGAAGATCTTCGAGATAAATGTTTAAATTGATCATCTTTGACATAGACGGCACGCTTGTAGACGCGTATACAGCCATAGAAAGAAGCCTCAATTTCACGTTAAAGAAATTGGGCCATCATAAGGCCGGCACGGCGGCGGTGCGCAGGGCGGTGGGCCACGGCGATAAAAATTTTATAGAACGTTTTATGCCAAAGAAGGACGTCAAAGAGGGGCTCGAGTTATACCGTCCTCATCACGAGAAGGCACTGCTTAGATACTCAAAAGTTATTCCGGGCGCGAGAAGACTCCTACGCGATCTAAAGAAGAAAGGTTATAAACTCGCGATCGCGAGCAACCGTCCGCCGAAATTCAGCAAGATACTGCTTAAACATTTAGGGCTTCTCAAGTATTTTGATATAGTTGCCTGCGCGAAGGACAAGACCGAGATAAAACCGAAGCCGTTCCTGATCCCGCGCATCCTCAAAAGGTTGCGCGTGAAAAAAGACGAGGCGCTCTACGTCGGCGATATGACGGTAGATGTCCATGCCGGGCACAACGCGGGAGTGAAAGTCATCGCCGTGACCGGCGGGTCATCGTCGGTATCCGAATTAAGGGGCGCCCGGCCGTGCGCCATACTGCGGGAACTCTCCGGCCTGCTGCATGCGGCGGAGAGATGCCGGAAGAACAGGAGGTTAAGATGAATATCATTTCGGAAGATGTGAAGAGATTCCTTCTCGCCCAGCATTTTACCATAGTCTCCACCATCGGGTCAGACGGCATACCCCATAGTTCCTGCAAGGGCATCGTAAAGATAAATCCCGACGGGACGATATACCTGCTGGACCTCTATATGGGACAGACATACGAGAACCTGACCATAAACCCCAGTATAAGTTTAAGCGCGGTCGACGAACATAAATTCAGGGGTTATTGCCTTAAGGGGACGGCAGAGATCGTAAGTTCCGATAAATTGAAACCGGATATCATCAAGGCGTGGGAGCAGAAGATAACCAGCAGGATAACCCAGAGGATCCTGAAGAATATCCGGGGGGAAACGGGGCACCCCAAACACCCCGAGGCGCAGCTGCCGAGGCCTAAATACCTTATCGCTATGACGGTAAAGGAAGTGATCGACCTTACGCCGCCTCCGCTAAGATAAAAGGCGGGACTTAAGATGGCCAAAGAAAACATACTCATAGTCGAAGACGACAAGAATATAGCTAAACTCATCAAATACAACCTCGAGAAAGAGAATTATTATCCCACCGTCGTCACGAACGGCGAAGAAGCACTGGAGTTTCTCGGGAGATACCCCACCGACCTGATCGTCTTAGACATAATGCTGCCGAAAATGGACGGCTTTGAAGTATGCCGGACCCTCAAACAGGACGCGAAACTGAAGAATATACCGGTAGTAATAGTCACCGCGAAGGGCGAAGAGGTAGACAGGGTCGTGGGCCTTGAGCTGGGAGCGGACGATTACATCGTAAAGCCTTTCAGCCCGAGGGAGCTTATGCTGAGGGTAAAGGCGGTCCTGCGCAGAGGCAGGGCAGAGGAACCAAAGAAGGATATATTCAAAGTAGGCGATCTCACAATAGACATAGGAAAGCATAAGGTCACCGCGGGGAAGAAAGACATAGATCTTACGCCGATGGAATTCAACCTACTGGTTACTCTCATCGGGAGGCGCGGACATCTGCAATCCAGAGAGAAACTCCTGACGGATGTATGGGATATCGCCGCCGATGTGGATACCCGTACCGTAGATACCCACATCAAGCGGCTAAGGGAGAAACTCGGCAAGTCCGGCGGGATGATCAAGACAGTAAGAGGTTTTGGATACAAGATAAAGGATGAAGATGAGGATTAGTATCCATTGGAAACTCACCGCGCTTTTCTGTCTCATGGCGCTTCTGATGCTGGGGGTGACGTATTTCTACCTCGATTCCCACCTTAAATCTTTCCTCGAGAAACGGCTTCAGGAAGACTTAAGGCACGGACTATCCTTAAGCAAGGACATACTTGAAACGGAGTTAAGCGGCAAGGTCATGTCTTCCGAGGCCGATAGACTCGCCGACAGGTTCGGAAGAACGCTTGGCGTGCGCGCGACGATAATCGGCCTTGACGGCACCGTCCTCGGGGATTCGGAGCTTGACGCAACGGCTCTCGCGAAAGTCGAGAATCATCTGGACAGGCCGGAGATCCAACAGGCCCTTCGGACCGGTTTTGGGCAATCCGAAAGACGCTACAGTTACACCGTAAAGAAATACATGCTCTATATGGCTGTGCCCCTCGGGAAGGAGAAGCCGATAGGCATATTACGGTTTGCCATCCCGATAACCTATATAGAATTCCTTGAAGCCGGCATGGTAAGATTTCTGGTCATAGCCGTCGGCATATCTTTTATCGTGGCCTTCGCGCTGAGTTATATAATCTCAATAATAATCAGCAAACCTCTCATAAAAATGACCAAGACCGCCGAGGCGATAGCGAACAATGATTTCTCCGCGAAAGTGCCGGCGCGTTCGCGCGACGAGATGGGAGACTTGGCCCGGTCGCTTAATTTTATGGCGGATGAGATAAAGAGGCATCTCGAGAAGATATCCTCGGGAGAAGCGCAATTGGAATCGGTCCTATCGGGTATGGCCGAAGGCGTTATAGTCACGGACGCGAAAGGAAACATCGTCCTCGCCAATCCTTCAGCGAGGAAGATGTTCTTCATAGACACGCCTCCGGAAGGCAGGACGCCGATCGAGGTGGCCCGCAACAGCGCCGTCCAGAATATGATAGACAAGGTGCTTAAAGAGAAACAAAGATTGGCTACCGCCGAGATACTTCTTAACGCGCCGGAGGAGATCTACGTAAAGGTAAACAGCGTCCCGATAATGAAAGCGGAGAGAATCGAGGGAGCGATACTTGTCTTTCACGACATAACTGAGTTAAGGCGGCTCGAGAGGATAAGGCAGGATTTCGTCGCGAACGTCTCGCACGAGCTTCGGACGCCGCTTTCAAGCATCAAAGGTTATGCCGAGACGCTCTATGACGGAAAAGTCAAGGACGCGAAAGAGCAACAGGAATTTCTGGGTATAGTCTACCGCGAGAGCGACCGGCTCGCGAAACTTATAGACGACCTATTAGACCTCTCGAAGATAGAGTCAGGCAGGATGTCGCTGGTACTGCTTCCGGTCGATCTGGGGCCGCTGGCAAACAGGACCAGAGGCGTCGTGGAAAAATTAGCGCGCGAAAAGTCCATAAAGATAGATATTGAGATCCCGCCGGACTTGCCGAAAACCCTTGCCGACGAAAGGAGGATATCGCAGGTCCTGCTAAATCTGCTGGATAACGCCATAAAGTATACTCCGGACGGAGGCTCGGTCAAGGTATCGGCTTTCCGAAAGGATGATTTCGTGCAGGTCGATGTCTCGGACACCGGCGTAGGTATACCTGAACCCGATCTTTACAGGATATTTGAAAGGTTTTACCGTGTGGACAAAGGCCGTTCCCGCGAATTGGGCGGCACAGGACTGGGCCTATCCATTGTAAAGCACATCGTCCAGGCCCACGGCGGGCAGGTGTGGGTAAAGTCCGAAGCCGGCCGCGGCTCCACGTTCAGTTTTACCGTTCCCAAAGCCTAGAAGTCCTCCCAAAACACCCCCGTTTTTATTCACATAAAGTTCACAATTCCTCCCTTTGTTTGTAACCTTCCTGTTCTACACTTTACTTGAAAAATGAAAAGGACCTTTTGGCAGATAATCCGTTTAATAACAGGTTTCTTTGACAGGATTATAGACAAAGAAGCAAAAAGAGTTAATGAATTTAACAACCGGTATCTTGACCCGGATTAAATAAAACAAGGGGGAGGAGGAAGAAAATGAAGAGGTTTTTGGCGGTGGTTATGCTGGGTTGTTTCATCTCCTTTGGCATGGGGATGCGTTCATCTTATGCCGGCGAAATGGACATTTTGCTCCAAAAACTGGTGGAGAAAGGCATCCTCACGGCTTCCGAGGCGCAGGAGATAAGGACGGAGACTAATGACGAAATAGCTAAAGAAGAAAAACAGAAAGAGGAAGGTTATAAGAAATTAGCAAAAGATAGTATGCCTGATTGGGTAAAAAATATAAAGTTAAAAGGCGATTTCAGGTTAAGATACCAGTGGGACAAAGCAAAACAAGCTGCTGCGGTCGCGAGCCAACGTAACAGGGCCAGGATCAGATTAAGAGTCGGGGCCGAAACAAAGCTCATCGACCAATTCAAGGTAGGGTTCGGCATAGCTACAGGTACGAGCAATGATCCGCGTTCTACTAATTACACGCTGGGAGATTCTTTTTCTTTCAAGGATATAATACTCGATTACGCTTACGGCCAGTATGACCCGGACCTCTCAAATTATCTACCGTCCCTTTCGGTTTCCCTTATAGGAGGCAAATTCCCAAATCCGATATGGGAGCCCGTAGATATGCTTTGGGATACCGATATCAGGCCTGAGGGCGTCGCCGCCACGATAAACTACAAGTTTGATCCCGATCTCAATTTCTTCCTAAATAGCGGGTTTTTCATACTCGATGAAAGCCTGCCGGACAAAGGCGACCCCATAATGTTCGTCGTCCAGCCCGGGGTGAACTGGAAGGTGACAGATAATATCGAGTTAATGGGCGCGGTCGATAACTATTTCTTTAACGGCGTAAAAGACCACGTCGCGCTGGATTTTAATTCAGGCACCAACACAATAGCGAGGAGCAGCAACATGAGTCCGATAGCCGCTCCTGTGTATCAGAGCAATTATAACTCGATAGCGCCGAAGTTTGAGATTGGCTTTATAGAGCCGTTTAAATTCGCCGGTTTTGAGACGGGCATACCGTATCTGTCGTTCTTAGGTGAATATATAAATAATTGGGACAAATCCGATCAGGATAACGGTTGGGCACTGGGAGGCAAGCTCGGTTACAAGAAGATATCCGATAAGGGCCAGTGGCAGTTATGCTATAATTATAGATTCCTGGAGAGGGATGCGTGGCTTGACATCTTTCCGGACTCCGATTTCTATGGCGGCAGGACAAATGCCAAGGGCCATAACGCGATATTCCAGTACGGAATAAGCAAGAATTCGCTCCTTAATCTTGAATATTACGAGACTATGAGCATGACGAGGGCCTCCAGGGACTCTGATTCTTCAAGGCTTCCTGCGCAGGTCCTGCAGGCGGACTGGATAGTAAAATTCTAAAG